>NZ_JBFTLD010000019.1:0-46903 GCF_056396265.1 Allobosea sp. 05T422_2
TCGAGATGTCGCCCTTCGGCGGCATCAAGGATTCAGGCCTCGGCTACAAGGAGGGCGTCGTCGAAGCCATGAAGAGCTTCACCAACGTCAAGACATGGTCCCTGCCCTGGACGAGTTGATCTCCGCCGCCGCAACGCGCGCCGATCGTCCGGTGCGCGTCCGGAACAGACCGCCTGTGCGTGGATTTAGCCGGCTCGCCAGCCATGCCGTCCACAATCCAGCTTCATCCCCCGCTAGCGGACGCCCCAGGTCTCTCTGTATGGTTGCGTTAGGTCAGGGGAGACTGTCGTGGCTATCGCGTTCGGGCAATTCATCGGCGCCTTTCTGTTGGCCGTCATTCTGACGACGATCATCTCCGCGCTCATTCGCAGATTCACCACCACCTCCCGCGTGTTCATCGCCAATGGGCTCTCACTGACCATCGCAACGTTGCTGGGCGGTCTGGGAATGGCCGATGGCGGCGATCCAGATTTTTTCAACTCCTTTGGAACATACGTCCTTCCCCAACTGGCGGTATTTGCCATCGACTTCCTGCGTAGCCGTGGCGCGGCTGCACGCGGGCGGACAAAGCCCAAATCGATGGCCCTCAATCGGGCTGATCCGCCCATGCGCGGTGCTGCGCGCGATATCGCCGCGCCTGCTGCGCCTTCGTCCGCTGCGGCGGCATCCGGCCCCGAGGCCGATCGGCAGGCGCGCCTCCTGCCACCACCGATCGAGCCGGCTGGCCCCACCAATCCCCGGAAGAACTTCATCGTCCGGCACTGGCGCGGCGAGCTGAGTCTCGGCTGGTCCTTCTGGGGCATCGCCGTCCTGGGCAACATCGTCGCGCTGATCACGATCCTGGTGCTCAACCTGATCTTCTCCACCGACACGGGATACGATCCGGCACCGCTCTTTTGGCTCAATGTTCTGACCTGGCTTGTCGTGACGCTCATCGCGGTCTGGCAGGTCGTCGGCACCTGGAGGTCAGCGACACATCACGCGGAGCGGCGTGCGGCCTTGAGCCTGGGCGCTTTCTGGTCCAGGGCCGCCAAGGTCAGTCTCGGTCTCGGCGTTCTCAGGTTCCTGAGCGATCTGGTCAACGGGGCAGCGCCTCAGCTCGCCGAGCTCTACGACATGGCCTGGAGAGGCGACCCTCGGCTTCCAGCCTATTCCTTGCGGGTCATGCGAGATGGGACGGAGATCGAGATCACAGGCGGGATCAAATTCGGACTGGCTGCGGATTTCGAGCGCGTGATCAAGGCCTCGCCTCGGATCAAGGTCGTCCATCTGCACAGTTTTGGAGGGCGCCTCGGAGAGGCCGAGAAGCTGCGACAGAACATCGAGGCGCGCGGACTGATCACTTATGTTTCCGCGCGGTGCGAGTCCGCCTGCACGCTTATCTTTGCAGGCGGCCGCGAGCGATGGGCGCCCCGGTCCGGTGGCCTCGGCTATCACGGCCCAGCCTTTCCCGGCATGACAGCGGCGGATCTGGCTCCGTCCGTATTGGCCTGGAAGGCCGCCTATGTTGAAGCTGGACTGTCCACCAGTTTTGTCGACCGCGGACTCGCCGTGCCCAGCGACAAGATGTGGCGGCCGACCATCCAGGAGCTTGTCGCCGCAAACGCGGTCACGCACCAAGCGACTGGGAGTGAGTTTGCGATATCGGGCTATGGTGCCAACCCTACGCCTGACCAGCTGCTATCACCGTACCGAAAGGGCTGGCCGGCTCTGGCAGCGATCCAGGCGCGCCTTCCTGACGACTACGAGCGCATCAGGCGCGTCTTCGCCGATGGGTTCACAGCCGGAGCCACCGAGGGCCAGATCATCGCGGACTACAGGGCTGTGCTGGCACGATTGTTGGCAGTCCACAGATCAAAGGCCGACGATCAGGTGCTGATCGATCAGGCGAATCTCCTGATCGATCAGTATCGGGCGCTTGGGCGCTCGGATCCTACGCTGTGCTATCAATATGCTGCCTTTGGTGGCGGCAAAGTGAACACAGCGGGAGCGCTCTCCGATGAGCTCACTCAGCGCGATCTGATGCTGCAGGAACGCATGATCATGACCTCCGGCCCGCATCCGCCGATTCCCGAAGCAGTCTCGGACGTCTTGCTGAGCAAAGTCCGGCAGTCGCTGATCCGTCGCTATGGCGCTGACCGGATTGCGATTTTTGCTGCAGAGACGGTCGCGCCTGCGCAGCATGCCGATTACTGCGCGATATCGACCGCGTTCTATCAGGAGATTGTCGCGATGCCCCCAGCGATGGCCAGCACGCTGCTCAGGGCGCTTGATGCGCAATAGATCGTGCGGTCCCCTTTTGCAGGGCCGGTACGACGATCCCGTTCTACGAATACGCCGCGCGGGGCCGAGCGCAGATCCCGCTATTCCTCGGCAAAGCGCCGGGTTACTCTGGCCCGATGGAAGCCCCGCATCGCGCCTTTGGCCGGGTCGGCAACAGGGTACAGCCCTCGCGGCTGGCGCCGACCGCCTTTGCCGTCGCTGTGCTTGGCCTGTGCTTCCTTGCCGGCGAAATGATCGCAGGCGATCTCGCGCGCCTCGACATGGCGGTGCTGGCTGCTTTCAGAAGCGCCGGTGATCTGGGGCAGCCGCTTGGCCCGGCATGGCTGAAGGAGGCGGGCCGCGATATCACGGCATTGGGCAGCTTTGCCATTCTCGGCATTCTGTTCGCTGCGACGGTCGGCTATCTCATCCTGATCGGCAGGCGGGATGCGGCGAAGCTCGTGAGYGTGACCGTGATGGGCGGAGCTGTGGTCAGCGCCGCGCTCCAGCTCTGGCTCGACCGGCCGGGCCCCGACGGGCCCTATATCGTCTTCACCGCGAGCTTTCCGAGCGAGCATGCGACACTGTCCGCGATGACATTCCTGACGCTTGGCGCCTTGCTATCCCAGCTGGCGACCGACAAGCGGGTCAGGGTCTATCTGATGTCCCTTGCGATCATCCTGACTTTGGCGGTCGGCCTCAGCCGCATCTATCTCGGCGTGCATTATCCCAGCGATGTCCTGGCAGGATGGTGCATCGGCAGTGTCTGGGCCGCGCTCTGCTGGACTCTTGGACTTCGTCTCCAGCAACGCCGCGACGATCAAGAGCCGGCGGCGGTGCCGGCTGAATCATAGCCCTGCCTCGGCGTTCGACAGACGGCCTCGCGCTTCCACGTCCAATGGCGCCGACATTCGCTGCCTGGGCGCGCTGAAGCGCCGGCTATTCAGGCACCGCCCTTGCGGCCGGCAACGGGCAGGTAGAGCAATAGCTGCGCTCGGGAACGAGATAGCGGATGCAGCAGATCCGGCGCCGCCGGCCGCTTCCCTCATCCGGATCGGTATAGGACACGGGCTTGAAGAGCGGGTTGGGCTTGCCATTCGGCAAGCGTGCACTCTCCAGAAAGCTCAAGGCCTCGGCGACGGCGTCATTGACGCCCATGGCGCGTTCGATGCGCCGCACGACGAATTCGAACATGTTGCCGGCATTGCTCCAGAGCACTTTTCGCGAGACGCCGGCAGCCGCCGACAGCGTCAGGACCATGGGCTCGATATGTCCCTGGATCAGCGGCATGAAGCGCGGGCCTTCATCAGCCGGGGCCGCATTGCTCCCGATGCCGCGCAGGTGGATGTGGCGTGTCGCGCCATCGGGACCGAAGGTGCAGCCAATGGCGGCCAGGTCGATATCGACCGCACTTTGCGCCATCAGCGCGAGCGCCAGATAGGGCGGCAGCAGCGTGGCGAAATGCTGTTTCGACCAGAGCGAGGCGATCGCGCGGCGGTCGCCTCCAGGGCATTGCTGGGAATAGAGCGCGAGCAACTCGGCCAGCCGCGCGGCATCGCCGAGATCGCTGCCCGGCGAAGGGGCCGGCGCATCCGCCGCCAGGACGAAACGGTCGCCATAGGCCGCCAGTTCGCCAGAAAAGAGCGGCGCAAACGCCGGAATGGTCATTGTGCCGCTTCGGATGCTAGGTCGGTATCACCTGGCGCGCGGGCGGGTCATAGGCCTGGATCGGCGGCAGATTGCCGTCGAAACGCTCGACCTGGACGGTCGTCAGCTGCCCCGTGCAGCCCTGCGCCAGCGCCGAGGTTCCGACATCCCGGGTCAGGACATTGGGGTTGCCGTGGACGCAGAGCGATTTGTCCTCGCTCGGGTCGGCGGGATCATACCAGGCACCGGTCGGGAGCTGGATCACGCCCTGGCGGATGCCACCGGTGACGCGTATGCCGGCAAGGCAGGCGCCCCGCTCGTTCGAGATCCGAATGATGTCGCCATCGGCGATGCCGCGCGCGGCCGCGTCCGCGGGATGCATGCTGGCGACCTCGCGGCCGCGGTGCTTGGCCTCGCTGCTATGGCCGCCGAAGTCGAACTGGCTGTGCAGCCGCGTGCGCGGCTGGTTCGCGACCAGCACATAGGGCGAGGCCTTGTCCGGCACATTGGTCGGCCCGAGCCAGGTCGGGTGGCCCGGGCAATCCGCCTCGCCAAAGCTCGCGATCGTCTCCGAATAGATCTCCAGCTTGCCGGTCGGCGTCGGCAGCGGATGCCCCGCGGGGTCCTCGCGGAATTTCCGCAGGCGGCCGCCACCATCGGGCAGTTGTGGCAGCTCAAAACCCTCGCCCGCCCAGAATTCCTGGAAGCTCGGTGCCGGCAGGCCCTGGGCCGCGAGTTCGACGCGCGTCGGCTCGTAGAGATGCTCCAGCCATTGCCGCACCGTACGGCCCTCGGTGAAGGCCTGGCGTGTGCCGAGCCGCTCGGCGAGATCGGCGAAGATCGCGTAGTCGTCGCGCGCTTCCCCATAGGGCTCGACGACGGGCTGCATCGGGACGAGCAGCGGGTCGTTGGAACTGCCGCCGATATCCTCGCGCTCGAGCGTCATCGTGCAGGGCAGCACGATGTCGGCATGGCGCGCCGTCGCCGTCCAGGCCAGCTCGTGCACGACCAGTGTGTCGAGCCGGGCGAAGGCCTGGCGCAGGCGGTTCAGGTCCTGATGGTGGTGGAACGGATTGCCGCCGGCCCAGTAGACCAGCTTGATCTCGGGATAGGTTCGGGTCTGGCCGTTATAGCGATAGCTGGTCCCCGGGTTCAGCAGCATGTCGGCGATGCGGGCGACCGGAATGAAGTCGGACACCCCATTCCGACCCTGCGCGAAGGTCGGCACCGGCACGGCATTGTAGCGCCGCCCGTAATAGGCGATTGCGCCCAGCCCATAGCCATAACCGCCGMCCGGCAGGCCGATCTGGCCGAGCGCAGCCGCCAGCACCATGCCCATCCAGACCGGCTGCTCGCCGTGCTCGGCGCGCTGCAGCGCATGGGCGACGACGATCAGCGCGCGCCGGCCATGCAGCCGTGTCGCCAGCGCCGTGATCGCATCGGCCGGAACGCCGGCAATCGCCGCGGCCCAGGCCGCATCCTTGGGCTGGCCGTCGGTCTCGCCCAGGAGATAGCGCTCGAAGATCGGCCAGCCGACCGTGCAACGCGCGAGGAATTCGCGATCATGCAGGCCATTGACGACGAGGGTGTGGACCAGCGCCATCATCAACGCCGTGTCGCTGCCGGGATTGGAGGAGACCCACTCCGCACCTGCCTCCTCCGGCAGGTCGCCCCGGAGCGGCCCGACCAGCACGAACTGGCAACCGCGTGCCCTCGCCCGGTCCATGGCGCCGCGCTCGACATGCTTGCTGATGCTGCCGCCGGCCACCATGCTGTTCTTCAGGGCCATGCCGCCAAAGGCGAGCACGATCTCGCTGTGATCGGCGATCTGCTCCCAGGAGACGTTGCGCTTCACCAGGTCCTCGTAGTCGCCGATGACATGGGGCACCAGGACCGAGGACGCGCCCGAGGAATAGCTATTGACCGAGCGGACATAGCCGCCGACCGAGGTATTCAGGAAACGGTGGATCTGGCTCTGGGCGTGGTGGAAGCGCCCTGCGCTTGCCCAGCCATAGGAGCCACCGAAGATCGCACCCGGGCCGTGATCGTCGCGGATGCGCGCGAGCTCGCCCCCGAGCAGATCGAGCACGGCCCCCCAGGACATCGGCAGGTACTCGTCGCGTCCGCGCCGATCGTCCGGCCCCGGGCCGCGCTCGAGCCAGCCGCGGCGGACCATGGGCTGTGCGATCCGCGCGCGATGGCGCAAGGCGGCCGGGAAGTTCTGGATGATTTCGTTCGGATCGGGATCGCCCGGGTGGGGCCGGACTTCGAGCCGGCCATCCTGCATGCGGGCCGAGAACACGCCCCAATGCGAGGTATGCGGGCGAAAGGCGTCATCCGCCGCAGAAGGCTCGGTGATCTGGTCGTTCGAATGGGTCATCACATGTCTTCCCAGGCGCCAAAGCCGCCACAGCGATCATGGCATCCGGCATAGTGCCCCTGGATCGCAAGAGATTTCTGCGGCCCTCCCCGATGAGTGCCGCCTCAAGCCGAACTGACGCGCCGGCCCGAAGGCCGGCACGCGTCATCCGGCGGCCTCAAACCGCCACAACATATCCATCGCGGCGCGGGTCGGCTGCGCCGGTCATCACGCCGGTTGCGGGGTCGATCGCCACGGCTTGCATGCCGCCGCATCGCATCGTCCAGCCGGCATCAAAGGCCTCGATCTCGTGGCCGCGCCGCCGCAGCTCTTCAATCGTCCCGGCTGCGATACGGTTCTCGGCCTGGATGAAGCGCCCGTCCCAGAGCCGTGCCCGCGGCGCCTCGATCGCCTCCTGCAGCGGCAGGCCGAAATCGAGATGCTGCACCATAGCCTGGGTCTGGGTCTGCATGATGCCGTAGCTGCCGGGCGTGCCGAGCGCGAGCACCGGCTTTCCGGCGCGCGTCGTGATGCTGGGCGACATGCACATCGGCAATTCGTCGCCCGGCTTCGAGCGGTTCGGACTGCCGGGCTGGACATCGGCCCAGTACAGGAAATTGTTGAGGCAGAGCCCGGTGCCCGGCACGACGATGCCGCTGCCGAAGGGGCTGCCGAGGCTGTTGGTGATGCAGACCAGATTGCCCTCGGCATCAGCGGCCGAGAACGAGGTGGTATGGGCGGGATCCTCCTTGTCCTGCGGCGTCCATTGCTCGGTCGGGCCTTCGATCGGCTCCCCGTCGCCGATGCGCTGGCGCAGGCCCGCGATCGCGGCATCGGAGAAGATCTCGGCCAGGATCTCGGCGGAGGGATTGTTGCTGGCGATCCTGAGGCCGGCCGCGAGCCTGATGGCCCGATAGACCAGGTCGAGATGCTCCGGCCYATCCTTGCTCAGGCCTCCCAGATCGAAACCTTCGAGGATCTTGAGGCTCAGCAGGAACTGGAATGCCTCGCAGGGCGGCGGCGGAACATGGATATCGAGGCCGCGATAGCTCACGGCATGCGGCTCGCGCCAGCGCGGTTGCACGGCCGCGAGATCGGCCATGTTCATCTTGCCGCCGAGCCCGCTCAGATGTCCGACGATCCTTTCGCCCAGCGCGCCGCGATAAAGATGGTCCGGTCCCTTGGCCGCGATCTCMGCGAATGTGCCCGCGAGATCGGCCTGGCGCAGTACCTGGCCGAGCTTCACCGGTCCGCCATCCGGCAGGTAATTGGCGCTGAAGGCGGGATAAAGCTCCGGCGAGGCCGCGAGGAGCGGCGCCTGCTCGTTGAACTCCTCCACACCGAATTCGGAGAGCGCGAATCCGTCCCGGGCGAGCGCGATCGCCGGCGCCAGGATCTCACTGAGGGGCTTCCTGCCATAGCGCGCCGCCAGCTCGCACCAGCCCGCGAGATTGCCGGGAACCGCGACCGCATGCGGGCCGCGCTCCAGTTCGGCCCGCTTGGTGAAGCGTTCGGCCGGGAAGCTCGCCTGGATCGGCGGTACGAAGTCGAGCACGCGGACGCGTTGCTCGGCGGCGCTCCAGAGCGTCGCCGAGCCCATGCCGGTCAGGCTCGACATGAAGGGCTCGACCACGGTCAGGGCGGCAGCGGTTGCTGCAATCGCGTCGAAAGCGTTGCCTCCCTGGATCAGGAGCCTGGCGCCGGCCTGGGCGGCGAGCGGGTGCGCCGCGGCAACCATGCCGTGGCGAGAAAACAACGTGGGGCGGCGGCCATGCATCGTCAGTCGTCCTTGCGTCCCTGTCCTCAGGCTGGATGCGATCAGAGCACAGTTCGCCGGCAAGGACAGGCCGCCAGCCCACGCTTTTCGAGGGGGTGCCGCCGGAGCTACATGCATGGCTGGGGCGATGATCGCCTCAGCCATGCGCTTCTGGAAGGAAGCAGGAATTGGAGGGGGAGCCGATCGTCGTCGGGGCTGATAACGGCGCCTCTGTCGGCTCGTCATCCTCTCCTGGTGAGAAAAGCCTCGAAAGGAAGCGGTTCCCGCTGGTGCTACCGAGATAGGTTGCCTGCCCGGCCGCTACGGTTCAGAGCGAACAGGCGTGATCACCGCTGTTCGCCGCTCCTCCTCCCGCTCTTCATCGAGTGCGCCCGCCCGCTGCCTGGTTCAGGACGCAAAGAGGGCTCGCGCTGCAGCGAGGATTTCCGCCGTCGAGGGGAATTTTCCGATACCGGCGAGCCCTTCGGAGCCGCATTCGATGTTCGCCCAGCGGATGACTCCATGCGGATCGATCAGGAACTGGCCCTTGAGCTGGGGCCATTGCTTCTCCATGTCGGAGTGGTCGGTCGGGCTCTCCCTATAGCCGTCGAGCCTGGTCAGCCTGTCAGAGGCCTCCCTGATCGGCACGGGCTGCGGGAACTCATCATTCGGATTGATCCGCAGCGTCGCAAAAGCCTCCAGTAACTCCGGGGTCGCAGGCGGCTTCGGCACACCATAGGCGCGATGGGTGGAGAGCTCCGGATCGACCGCCAGGCGCAGGTTGCTCGGGCGGAATTTGAAGTAGAGCTGCGCGTTCTCCAGCGGCGTTGCCACAATCCCAAGCGTTTCCACACCGATGGCCTTGAGCTCGCGATCGGTCGCCGCCATGTGCGCGATCGCCCGCCGGCAGAACGGGCACCACAGCCCCACGAACAGCGCAAGAAACACCGAATGCCTTTCGCGGTAATCGGAGAGCGACGCGATCCCGCTTCCGTCGACCGTAGGGAGGACAAAATCAGGCGCCAATTCGCCTGGCGAGGCCGGGGGCCGGAATCCATTTGCCATACGAAGACTCTCCGCCTGACGAACTGGATCAGTTGAGAACCGGCAGGATCATGCCGGGGCCTCGGCCGGCAGGCAGGAACCTATTCCGGCCGTTCAAGTATAACTCTGCCGCAGCCCGGTTCCCAGCCTTACGGTGCAGTGCGGCGGGATTCCGTACGCGTCGGCGCTCGGCCCGGAGTCTGCTCCGCCCCGCTTCGCCGCTCACTGCAGATGCGGCTTCTTCAGAAAGCTGCCCCTGTCGGCCGACCGGATGCGAAGCCATGTCTCGCGGCCGTCGCGGACGACCCTGATCGGGACCTCGGCGCCTGCCGGGCCGCTCGCCCAGAGCTTCCGATAGAAATCGGCCAGGCCGTCGATCTCGCCATCGCGAACATCCGAGATGATGTCGCCGGGACGCAGGCCCGCCTGGGCTGCCGGCCCGCCTTCGGCCACGCTCATCACCACGACCTTGCCATTGCTCTCGGCCGAGAAGGCGCCGAGCCAGGGGCGTGGCGGCTTGTCGACCCGGCCCCGGGCGAGCAGATCGTCGAGGATCGGCGGAAGCAGATCGATCGGCACGACCATATTGACGTCAAAGATCTCGCCGGCCCGGCCCATCCGCAGGTGCAGCGAGCCGATGCCCAGGAGCTTTCCATCCGGTCCGAACAGCGCCGCACCACCCCAGGACGGGTGCGCCGGGGCGGTGAAGATGGCTTCGTCCAGCAGATATTCCCAGTAGCCGGCGAATTCCTGCTTGGCCACGATATTGGCCTCCACGACTTGCCCGATGCCGTCTGCAAGCAGGACGGACTCGCCGATTTCGGCATCAGTGGCGGCGCCGAACGCGACCGCCGGCAGGTCGAGCCGCTCAAGCGCCTGGACCAGGCCAAAGCCGGTCTCCTGATCATAGGCCAGCGCATGCGCTGGCACCACGCGACCAGTCCACGTCGTCAGCCAGACGTCCTCAGCTTCGGTAATCAGATAGCCGATGGTGAGCACCAGCCCATTGTCCCGAATGACGACACCGCTGCCTTCCCGCCTTGTACCCAGCGCGGAGGCCGTAAAGGCATCGGCAGGAATGGACGAGCGAACGCCCACGACGGAGTGCAAGATCGGGCCGATGCTCATCGTTCCATCCTGAAAGGGCGCGGCGCTGAGATCGAGGCGGTGCGCCGGCCGGCAGAAACTGGATAGCTCTCTCAAAAGGTATGAACCGGCCTGATCGACACAAGGCCCCGACGATGATTGAGCGGCCGGTTACCCGAATGTGATCGACACAGACCGGCCGCTGGAGACGCCTCCGCCCTTCCCGTCCAGGTTGTATTCCTCTAAATTGCGGATGGACACGGGAGACAACAAGGGATCGGGGCCCTGTCCGGACAAAGCTCGACATGCGGAACAGGGCGAGAGTGGACCACAATCCATTCCTCAGGAAACAGCTCTAAGGCACTCATCATGCGAATCTATGTGAGCAGCGTCTTCGTCGACGACCAGGCCAAGGCACTGGACTTCTATACCGGCACGCTTGGCTTCATCGTGAAGAACGATGTTCCCGTCGGCGACTACCGTTGGCTGACGGTCGTATCACCGGAGGAACCAGGGGGAACGGAACTGCTGCTGGAGCCCAGCGCGCATCCGGCGGTCAAGCCTTACAAGGACGCTCTCGTCAAGGAYGGCATTCCCGCAACCTCGTTCCAGGTCCAGGATCTGAATGGAGAATTTGCAAGGCTTAGCGAGCGCGGGGTCGTGTTCACGCAGGAGCCGATGGATGCAGGACCTGTGCGGATGGCGGTCCTGGACGACACCTGCGGCAACCTCATCCAGCTGATCCAAATGAAACAGGGCTGAACGCCATCAGCCTTCCCGAAATCCGGCATCCGCCTTTACGACAGATGCCTAGCTTGTCGGTGATCATGCGCCGGGACACACCCTGTCGCAGGCACGGCCGCATGGGCCAACAGGTGCACCGACGACAACAGTGCTCTCCCCCAGTCCCAGCTCGGTTGGCACAGGCCCACGTGACGTTGCCCCTCGGTCCCAATCCAGTTTGACGTTCGTTTGGTACACAGAGGCGCCAAGGCGGTCTTAGCCGCTACGGTCAACAAGTGGTAGGAACGACCGGTTACCGGGGCATGGCGGCGTGATGACGAAGCTTGGTCTTGATTGCAGAATGTCGGATGCAAGCTGCCGCTCGCAAAGAACCTGGCTCCATCGAAAGAGAAGTCCTGTGGCCCGCTCGGTGCTGATCACGATCGCCGTTGCGTTCGCCGGTGCGGCCCTCGCCGCCGAACCGCAGCCGAGCAAGGCTCTTCCGCCTGCATCGGCAACGGCAGCCTGCCTTGAGCTGAACAGCCTGCCAAACGACGTTTTCGGCTTCAATTCGGGAAGTGACGTCAATGATCTCGGACAGTTTTCTCTCTCGGGAGCGTATGGCGGTTCGTTCGGAGCGCGCAGCGGCCCACTCGCGTMGCACAACCTCAATGTCCAGGCGACCTACTCGCCATGGCGCTGTGTCGAGCTCGATCCCTTCGCCTTTGCCGGTGTGACCAATTCGAAGACGTTCGGTGCGAAGGCCAACGGCTCCACCGTCGGCGGCGGTATCGAGATGAAGTACAAGCTGCTCGGGCGCGATACAAATGGCGTCGGCCTGACCTTCGACGCCGTGCTCCAAGGCGCGGCAACCGCTGGCGCGTTCTACACGCTCACCGGACGATCGCGCAGTGTCTATGACGGCGTCTTCTCGGTGTTCCTCGACAAGGAACTGGTCGCCGGCAAGCTCTACGGGGCTCTCAACGTCAGCTACGACTGGAACTATCAGGACCTCGGCTCGCCAAGCGGCGGCTATGCCAGAACCTCGATAGCTCGCATCGGCGGCGCGCTGACCTATCAGCTTGCGGACAGTTTTTTCATCGGCGCCGAGGCAAGCCATTTCCGGCGTTACGATAACCTTGCCTTCGGTCATCTCCTCGGTCAGGCAACGTTCGCGGGGCCGAACTTCTATTGGGCCTTCACGAAAGATTGGGCACTCTCCGGTGCCTGGAGTATCCAGGTGGCCGGTCGCGCCACCGGTGTTGGCGGCAATGTCGATCTGACGAACTTCTCCCACCACATCGCCAAGCTGAAGCTCAACCATGATTTCTGACGTGGTTCACGCCGCTTTGGCTTGCGGGGCGGATGGCTCGCACCCAGAGCCGATGACGACGGCTCATAGCGGATGATGGCGAAGCCCTCGGAAGCGCGCCGCGCTGCTCGGCGAGGTCGAGGACTTGAAGGCCAGGATACAGCCGATCGACGGTCAGGTTTCGGCAATCGAGCAGCTAGCTGACGAGGCCGAGATAGCCCGCAAGTTCGCGCGCCGCGGCAGCGCCCGCCCGGTTGGCGCCGATCGTCGAGGCCGAGGGGCCATAGCCGACCAGATGGATGCGCGGGTCCTTGGCGACCTGGGTCGCGAGCCGGGCTGTCATGACGATGCCGCCCTTCTCGTCCCGGATCTGCAGCGGCGCCAGATGGTCGAGCGAGCTGCGAAAACCGGTGCACCAGAGAATGACATCGGCCCTCTGCTCGGCTCCGTCGGCCCAGCGCACACCCTGTTCGGTGATCTCGCTGAACATCGGCACACGCTTCAGCACGCCGCGCTCGCGGGCGGCAAGCAAGGCCGGTGTCAGTGGAATCCCGGTCACCGACACGACGGAGCCGGGGATCAGGCCCTGCCTGACCCGGTCTTCGACCATGGCGACGGCGGCGCGCCCATCTTTCGCCGTGAAGGGACGGTCCCGAAACTGCGGCTCCCGCCTGGTGACCCAGGTGGTCGAGGTGACGCGGGAAATCTCATCGAGCAATTGCAGAGCGGAGATGCCGTCGCCGACCACGATGACATGCTTCCCGGCGAACGCGTCGGCTGTGCGGTAATCGCGGGTGTGAAGCTGCCGGCCCAGGAAGCGGTCGGCTCCCGGATAACTCGGAATATAGGGTGTCTCCCAGGTGCCGGTGGCATTGATGATGCTGCGGGCCGAGAAGGTTTCGCGATCGGTCTCGATCCTGAAGCGGTCGCCGCGGTCGCAGACGACCTTGACCGCCACCGGGCGATAGACCGGCAGCTGAAACTTGCGTTCATAGGCCGCGAAATACCGGGGAACAGCCTCGGACGCCCTCACCTCGGTCAGGCCGGGTTCGATCACATCGGAGAACTGCATGCCCGGCAGGTCATGAATCCGGTTGACCGTGCTGAGCGTCAGCGACGGCCAGCGATATTGCCAGGCGCCGCCGGCTTCCGGGGACTTGTCGAGAACGAGATAGTTCCTGCCGGCCAGAAGACCGAGATTCTGCAGGTGATAGGCGCTGGACAGCCCCGCCTGGCCGGCGCCGATGACCATGATATCGACCTTGATCACGGCTCGGACATCGCCCCTCAGTGGGGACGACTCGGTCGTATCGGGCGGGTCGGAAGGCTCGAGATCGGCGCTCATTCCCAAAGCCATGAGACAGGAAGCGCGCGAACTCAAGYCATCCTCCCAAAGCGCAGGCACGACACCTGCCGCGGCGCGGTCGACGCCGCTTGCCGCGAAGGGTCACCCGAATTCCGGATCATCCCGGGTGCGTTCCAGGATGAGGGGGATAATCAGATCCTCTTCATCCCAGAGATGCCGCAGCAGGGTTCGGTCGAAGCCCTCGATCTCTCCGGCGATCCGCTCGGCCACGCGCAACACGTCCCCGTCGCGCCCCGAGACCTCGCCCGACAGCGCTGCGATGAGCTCGCGGCTGGCGCTTCCGAGCCGGTCGATCGCGCCATGGATCACATCGTGGTCATTGTCGAGGATATCGAACCCCTTCTGCAGCCTCGGTGCCGCGGCGGCAAAGGACGGGAAGTAGTGCTCATCCTCGACGCGGTGATGTCCATCGAGCTCGCCGAGCAAAAGGCCCATCCGGCGCTGGAAGAGCGGTAAGAACGCGGCTGGGGACGTGCGACCTTCCCTGAGATCGGTTGTCATGCCGCCGATCAGCACCGAGAGCTCCCGAAACAGATCATGCCTCTGGAGCCAGCCTTCGGCCAGCCCGTGCAGGCTCGGATCATTCGCCCACTGGTCGCGCGGGAACTTGCGCAGCAATGCGAGTAGCTCATCCGGCAGGCCGCCCCTCACCTCGACATTGAGTGCCCTGTCGATGTCCTTCATTTCGTCGCTCCTTTCCGCATTGGGGCGCTGGGCCGGCCGTGGCCGAGAACCACGGCCGGCCCAGGCCTATCAGCGCGTGCCTTCCTTCAGGCCGAGCAGCTGCCATTCCCAGCGCAGCCCCTGTCCGAAGCCACCGCCATGTTCGGCGAAAAGCTTGGCGACCTCGTCAGCCGTCGGGCGCGCCCAGTCGCGCTGCAGCTCGGAGACATAGGCAATGGTGGTGAGCGGCTGCGCGCCGGCCTGGACCATGCGCTGCACGCCGCGCTCATGGCCCTCGGTGCTGCCTCCGCCGGATGCATCGGTGACGATGTAGACCTCGTAGCCGTCGGCAAGCGCGTCGATCACCGGCATGCTCAGGCACACTTCGGTCCACAGACCCGCCATCACCAGCTTCTTCTTGCCGGATTTCTTGACCCAATCGAGGACGCGCTGATCATCCCAGGAATTCAGCCCGGTCCGGTCGACCGGCGTCTGATCCGGGAAGACGGCCTGGACCTCCTCGAACAGCGCCTGGCGCTCGGCGAAGGCCGTGGTGAGCAGGGTCGGCACCTTGAACAGCTTCGCCGCCTTGGCGAGGAAGGTCGTGTTGTTGACGACCGCTTCGCTGGTGTGGGAGCGCAGCGCCAGCAGCTGCAGGTACTGGTGATCGATCAGCAAGAGCGCGTGATCATCGGGGGTGAGCAGAGAACTCTTGGCCATATCGATATCTCCGTAGGGTTCGATCGAGGCCGCGGCCCCGATGCCTCAAGAGATATTCGTGGAACGAATTTGCCTGTAGTCGGCCATAACGGTACTGTCCGTTCCAAAAATGGAACGACGCGATGCAGGATCTCAATGACCTTTTCTATTTCGCCCGTGTCGTCGAGCATGGCGGATTCGCACCAGCCGGGCGCGCGCTCGGCATGCCTAAATCGACGCTGAGCCGCCGCATCGCGCTGCTCGAGGACAGGTTGGGGAGCCGGCTCCTGCAACGTTCGACGCGGCATTTCGGGATGACCGAAGTCGGCGAAGTCTATTACCGGCACTGCGTGGCGATGATCGCCGAGGCAGAAGCCGCCCAGGAGGCGATCGACAACACCAGCGCCGAACCACGCGGGATGATCCGCGTGACATGCCCGATCTCGCTGATGCTGAGCTTTGTTTCCCCGGTCATGTCGCGTTTCCTGATCGCCCACCCGCAGGTGCGCGTGCAGCTCTCTGCAACGAACCGCCGCGTCGACGTGATCGAGGAAGGGGTCGACATCGCCCTGCGCGTCCGGTTTCCTCCGCTCGAGAATGAGGGGCTGGTGATGAAGCGGCTCGCAGAGAGCCGGCAGCTCCTGGTCGGAAGCCCGGCTCTGCTCGACCGGTTCGGCCGGCCGGAAACGCCTACGCAGTTGAGCCGGCTGCCAGGGCTGGATCTGATCYGGTCCCCCCCCCAGACATGCCTGGGAGCTTCGCAACGCTGCGGGCGAACCTGTCAGCATCGCGTTCGAGCCGCGATACGCCACCGACGACATRGACGCCCTGCGGCAGGCGGCCGAGGACGGCGTCGGCATCGCTCAGCTCGCGGACTATCTGGTCATGGACAAGGTCGCCTCAGGAACACTGGAAATCATCCTGCCGGATTGGACGCTGCCGAGCGGAATCGTGCATGCGGTCTTTCCCTCGCGCCGTGGGCTGTCACCGGCTGTGCGCGGCTTCATCGACTTTCTCGCGGCGGAATTCCAGGCGAGATGACCCCGGCCAGMCTGCGGCAGCGTCCCTGACGCGCACTGCCTTGCCCATCCCCGAGGGCCGGACGATCCCGCCTTCCCTTGACTGCATCGGGCTGCGACTGTGCTGGCCATGCCTGCACCTCTACGCTCCCTTGCACGCTTCCTCGCACGCCCCCTGCGCCTGGGTCTCCTCGCCATCGCGCTCCTCGGCAGCGGCTGGGGGAGCGGCGCCCATGGTCAAGCCAGAACGGGCGTGCCGGCAACTGCGGATGTCGCTGGCCCCTACGGACCGGGCGGCGTCTACGCGCGGATTCCGGCTGTCGATGAATACGGACGGGATCAACTGGCGATGTTCCGCGCCTGGAATCCCGATCCGCTCGGACATCACGAGGCCAATCTCCGGGCGATCCAGCCGGCGCTCGCCAGGGTGGTGGGCCGGGCCCAGGCCGACAATCCCGACCTGCGCTTCGTGATCGGCTCAGGCCGGCGCGACCGCACACTGCAACGCCAGGCGGTCGCCTGGGGCTGGTCCAGGGTGCATGCGAGCTCACACCGTTCGGGTAATGCCGTGGATCTGTGGCCGCTCGATGTGGAGGGCCGGGTGATCTTCGATCCGAATGCCCAGAACCGGATCGCAGTTGCACTCAAGCGTGCCGCCACCGAACTGGGCGTATCGCTGCGCTGGGGGGGCCGTTTCCGCGGCTACAAGCACATGGACCGCTCGCATTTCGAGCTGTCGTTCGGGGCAAGGGCCTCACGGAAGGTGGGTTCCGCCTCCCGGTGATGAACCTCTGGCCGGACAGAGTGCAGGCGGGCAAAGCCGAGAATGGCAACCGCTTCATTGACCAACCCCGGTGGCTGGCTGTGCGAGAAGGCCAAGGTCCACGTTCGCCTCGGCCCCGTTCGAGCGTACGGGTTGGCCCGACAGCGGAACCAAGTATGGTGCGCGGCAATACCTCTCTTGGCTCATATCTGAATTCTGGCGCTTCGTCTTCGTTCAGCAGCAGGTCGAGAAACCTGTCATGAGGACGTTTGAATTTTCACCGATGCAGAAGGGCGCGGGCTTCAACCTCGATGCGGTGAAGGCGAAAATCGACGTCGCCCGAACCGACATGGTCAAGTAAGGGCCAAGCCTACGGCCAAAGCCATATCACGGCAGGCGGATCAAAGCTGCCCGACGTGACTTATCCGCAGATCGCGACGCTTTCTGGAAGGGCGCCATGAACCCCAAATACGCTGCAGCCCCACTCGCGCCCCTATGGGCGCCGCAGGGCCGTCACGCCCCGCACGTCAAGCAGACGCAGCGGGCACGGTGAAACGGTGCTGTCCGAGCTTCCCTCCGTCAATCACCTGTCGCTGGTCATAACCCAGGCAGCGGCACCCGCCTTCCTCCTTGGCGCGGTGGTCGGCCTCATCTCGGTCTTGATCAACCGCCTCGAGCGCATTCTCGACCGGTCGCGAACATTGAACGCGCTGGATCGTTCGATCGCCCCGGATCTCAAGGCTGACTTGCCCCGCCTCGAACGGCGAGCAGGCTTGATCAACAGCGCCATCGTGTTCGCGATTTCCAGCGGGGTGACGACGATCCTGCTGATGGTTGTTGCCTTCGCCCTCGCCTTCCTGGGCTTAGCTCACGAGCGCGGCGTAGCGTTTCTCTTCGTCCTGTCCGTTGGACTGTTCGGCGCCTCGCTCACTCAATTCCTGCGCGAGGTCCAGATGGCGCTTCAGAAGATCGATCTCATCAGTTGACCGAACGCCCGGGCCAGATCATCGGACCGGATGCGGATCCGGTCCGATGATCCAATCTTTCTTAATGGGCATCAGCTTTCCCGAAATCCGCAATCCACTTTTCGGGCCCATGCTTCAGGTCCTCACCGCCTCCGAAGAGACTGTAGCCCCTGCGCTATCGGCCCGGCCCGAACAGCCGACCGCGTCGTGCGCGTTCGACGCCTCCAAGGCATTCTATTTGAGATGTCACAAAGCACTTGTGAAATCTCAGAAGCTGATCCAGCATGCCTGCCATGCTCGATACCTCGCCTGCGTTCGCGCCATCCTCGTCGCTCCCGGTTGCGGAGACGCAGCTCGATGTCGCAAGCCGGCGGCTGCGCAAGGCGGTCGTCTCCTGCGAGCTTGCGCCGGGCGAATTCGTCCATGAGGCCGCCCTGGCCGAACGCTTCGCACTGGGCCGCGCCGGTATCCGCGTCGCGCTGACCGAGCTCACCGCGGCCTGCTTCGTCGACCGGCACGCCCGCCAGGGTTGGCAGATCGCACCCGTCGACGGCGCCCTGATCGCGAGCGTACTGGACGGCCGCCGCAGGCTGGAGCCGTCGCTGGCGACGCTGCAGCCGAGCGGGCAGACCCAGGCTGCACTGGCCGCGCTGCTTGGCGTGATGGACTCTGTCCGGGGCCGGACCGAGCCGGTGGCGCTTTCGACCGCGCGCTCCGCCGAACGGCAGCTGCGCAACCTGCTGGCCGCGGCGACCGGGACGCTTGCCCGCCGCTGGCTCGGCGACATCTGGGACCATGCCGATCGGATCGTGCGCATGCTCGACCTCGCCGGCCATCCGATTGCGCCGGCTGAGCTCGGCGATCTCGTGAGCGCACTTGCCGCTGGCGATGCCGAGGCGGCGAGCCTCGCCATCGCCGCGGAGCACCGGCGCTTCACCGAGGCACTCGCCCAGGGCCTGATGCTGGCGGCATCGCGGCCCGCGCCACCACCGGCCCGCTCGGCAAGGCGCTCGCGACGGACGACGACCATCACCACCGACCAGCCCCGCCCCCTCTCGAAGGAGCAGCAGCGATGACCCCTCTCTCACGGAATGCTCGTCTTGCTGCGCTGGCCGCAGCGCTCGCTTTCTCTGCCGCCCCCGCCCATGCATCGAAGGAGCGCTTCGTCGTCGACCTCGTCAACGAGCCGTCCTCGCTTGATCCGCAGGTGCAGTGGAACCCCGACAGCTACTATGTCTACCGCAACATCTTCGACAATCTCGTCACCCGCGACGACAAGGGCGAGATCGTCCCGCAGGTCGCGACGAGCTGGAAATACCTCTCCGACACCGAGATCGAATTCGAACTGCGCTCCGATATCCTCTTCCACGACGGTTCGAAGCTGACCGCCGAGGATGTCGCCTACAGCGTCAAGCGCATCACCGACCCGAAATTCGGCAGCCCGCAGCTCGGCCAGTTCGACAAGATCACCGATGCCGTCGCGCTCTCGCCGACCAAGGTGAAGCTCACCACCAACGGCGCCTATCCCGCCCTGCTGGCCCAGCTGGTCAAGCTCTCGATCGTGCCGAAGGCGGTTGTCGAGGCCGTCGGCAAGGATGCGTTCAACCTGAAGCCCATCGGCAGTGGCCCCTATAAATTCGAAGGCTGGCAGCGCGGCGTCCAGGTCTCGCTCACCCGCAACGATGCCTATTGGGGCGACAAGGGTCCGTTTCCGGCGGTGATCTTCCGCGCCGTGCCGGACGGAGCGACCCGGGTCGCCAATCTCCAGGCCGGCACCAGCGATCTCGGCGTGACGCTCGACAGCGATCAGGCGGCCCAGCTCAAGTCGTCGGCCAAGGCCAAGGCCCTGATCGGCCTGACCGAGCGCGTCGCCTATCTGCGCCTCAACACCACCAAGCCGCCGTTCGACAACGTCAAGCTGCGCGTGGCGGCGGCCCATGCCATCGACAAGGAAGGCATGGTCGACGGCCTGCTCGGTGGCTTCGACAAGCCCGTCTCGCAATTGCTGACGCCTGCGAGTTTTGGCTGGATCGAGGGCATGAGCGGCCCTGGCTTCGACCTCGCCAAGGCCAAGGCCCTAGTCGCGGAGGCCGGCCCGGCGGCAAAGGCCGAGATCGAGCTTGCGACCGCACCGGTCTTCGATCAGCGCATCGTCCAGGCGATCCAGCAGCAGCTCGTCGATGCCGGCTTCACCGTCAAGATCGCGATGACCGACATGGCGACCTATCTCAAGCGCTCGCAGGCCGGCCCCGAGGCCACCTCGACGCTGAGCTTCGGGCGCTGGTCCTGCGCCTGCCAGGATGCCGATGGCGTGCTCTTCCCGCTGGTCCACAAGAGCAGCGGCTGGTCGGCCTATCGCAACCCGAAGGCCGACAGCCTGCTCGAGGAGGCGCGCCAGACGCTCGACAAGGACAAGCGGCTTGCCGCCTACAAGCAGGTTCACGAGATCATCGCGACGGAAGCCCCGCTCGTGCCGCTCTATCAGGCGGCCGTGCTCTACGGCGCGACCAAGAACCTGCAGTTCAAGCCGACGCCGAATGAAAGCATGTTCCTGAACCGCATGAGCTGGGTGGACTGAGGCTTCGTGCAGGGCTTTCTTCTCAGGCGTGCCGGACAGGCGCTCGTCACCATCCTCGGGGTGGTGACGCTGATCTTCTTCGTCCAGCGCCTGACCGGCGATCCGACCTATCTGCTGGTGTCGGAGACCGCGACCAAGGCCGATGTCGAGGCGCTGCGCCATGCGCTCGGCTTCGACCGGCCGCTTCTGCTGCAATATCTCGACTTCCTGGCTGATCTCGCCCGTTTCGATCTCGGCCAGTCCGTGGTGCAGCGCGTGCCGGTGCTGACGATCATCGCCTCGCGCCTGCCCTACACGCTGATGCTGGCGGCGGGCGCGCTCGTCGTCGCCTGCGGCATCGGCGTGCCGATGGGCATCCTGCTCGCGGTGTTTCGCGACAGGCCGATCGCCAAGGCTGCTTCCGGCATCGTGCTGGCGGCCCAGAGCATGCCGACCTTCTGGAGCGGCATCCTGATGATCCTGGTCTTCTCGGTGCTGCTCGGCTGGCTGCCACCCTCCTCCACCGGCGATTTTTCGCATCTCATCATGCCCTCCTTCGCGCTCGGCCTGCTCAGCATGGCGACCTTTGCGCGGATCACCCGCTCGGCCCTGCTCGACGAGCTCTCGAAGGACTATGCCCGCACCGCCCGCTCGCGCGGGGTCCGCACCGGCCGGCTGCTGCTGCGCCATGTCGCCCGCAACGCCTCGATCCCGCTGATCACAGTCGCGGCGCTGGAAATCTCGAACCTGCTCGCCGGTGCGGTGATCGTCGAGACGGTGTTCGCCTGGCCCGGCATCGGCCAGGTGACTGTGCAGGCGATCCTGGCCCGCGATTTCATGATCGTGCAGGGCGTCGTGCTGATGGGGGCCTTCGTCACCGTGCTGCTCAACCTGCTCTCCGACGTGCTCTACAGCATCATCGATCCGCGCATCGTGCTGGACGGGGCGCGATGAGCGCGATCGCTGCCTCCAGCCCTGGCCCGCGCCGCCGCCTCGCGCTTGGCCGCTGGTGGCCGGTCGCGATCATCGCGCTCGTGGTGCTGGTCGCGATCCTGGCGCCCTGGCTCGCGCCCTATGACCCCAATGCCCAGAACCTCGCCGGCCGGCTGAAGCCACCAGGCACCGTCTCGCGCAGCTTCCATTACTGGCTGGGCAGTGACGAGCTCGGCCGCGACMTGCTCAGCCGGATCATCCATGGTTCGCGGGTCTCGCTGATCGTCGCCTTCGCCTCGGTCATCCTGTCGGGGACCGTCGGCACGGTCCTGGGCATGATTGCCGGCTATCGGCGCGGGTTCGTCGAGGTCGCGGTGATGCGCGTCGTCGATGTCTTCCTCTCGATCCCGGCCGTGCTGCTCGCGATCATCACCGTCGCGGTGCTGGGGCCGAGCCTCGTCAACGTCATCATGGTGCTCGCGCTGACGCGCTGGCCGCGATACGCCCGCGTGGCCTATAGCCAGACACTCACGGTCGCGACGATGCCCTATGTCCGGCTGGCCGCGCTGATGGGCGCCGGCGCCGGGCGCATCCTCTTCCGCCATATCCTGCCCAACATCATCGGCGCGGTCAGCGTCGTCGCGACGCTCGAATTCGGGCTGATGGTGCTGTTCGAGGCGGGCCTTTCCTTCCTGGGGCTCGGCGTGCAGCCGCCGACCGCGAGCTGGGGGGCGATGCTCTCGACCGGCCGCAACTATKTCGCGACCGCCTGGTGGGCTGCGACCCTCCCCGGGCTTTGCCTCTTTGTGCTCGTGCTGGCCGTCAATCTGACGGGCGATGCCGTGCGCGACCGCCTCGACCCCCGTTTCCGCTAGGGATCATGACCATGTTCGACGACATCAAGGGAAGACGCGCGCTCGTCACCGGCGCCTGCGGCGTGATCGGACGCTGGATCGCGGAAACGCTGCACGAGGCCGGCGCGGTGCTGGCGCTGACCGATGCGCGCGAAGACGAGCTTGCGGCCCTAGCGGCTTCGCTCGGGCTCGGCGGCGAGAGCTTCACCAAGGCGGCCGACCTGACCGACGAAGCCTCGATCAAGGCGCTTGCGGCCGAGATCGGTACGCGCTGGGGCGCGGTCGACATCCTCGTCAACAATGCCGGCATCTATCCCAGCGGCTTCCTGCTCGACACCTCGACGGAAGAGTTCGACCGGATCTTCTCGGTCAACCTGCGCGCACCCTTCATCCTGACCCGGGAGATCGCGACGCAGATGGTGCGCCAGGGCGTCAAGGGCTCGATCATCAACATCTCGTCGGGCGCCTCGCGCAAGATGCGGCGCACCGTCGTGCCCTATTGCACCTCCAAGACGGCGCTCGACCGGCTGACCAAGGGCTTTGGCGTCGAGCTCGCCGAATTCGGCATCCGCGTGAATGCGCTCGAGCCCGGCTTTGCCGCCGGCAGCAAGGTCAGCGACCTGACCGAGGCGCATATCCAGAGCACGATCTCCCAGATCCCGCTCGGCCGCCCCTCCTCGCGCGAGGATGTCGGCAATGGCCTGCTTTATCTCGCCAGCAGCGCCTCGGCCTATGTCACCGGCGCGACCCTGACGATCGACGGAGGCAACTCCATCGGCTCGCTCGCCGTCCATCAGGACAAGAAGAACCCGCTCTAGTGGAGGGCACGATGACAACCTCCCTTGCGCCTGCGCGCTTTCCCGTCTCGGATTACGAATGGCCGGCCGGCAAGAGCAGCGCCTTCTGCTTCAGCGTCGATGTCGATGCCGAGAGCCCCTATCTCTGGAACCTGTCCGAGGGCGCGCCCGCCACGCTCGGACAGATCGAGCAGCGGCTGTTCGGCCCGCGCATCGGCATCTGGCGCATCCTCGACCTGCTCGACCGCTACGGCATCAAGGCGACGATGTTCGTGCCGGGGCTGGTGGCGAAGAACCATCCGGAATTGCTGCCGGCCTTCGTCGAGCGCGGCCACGAGATCGGCCTGCACGGCTATTTCCACGAGATCGCGACCGAAGCCGGTCCCGAGGAATTCGCCCGCGCGCTCGATGAATCGCTGGCGCTGTTCAAAGCCCAGGCCGGAATCGTGCCGAAGGGGTTCCGCTCGCCGGCCTGGGAGATGACGCCGGCCATGCTGGCGGAGGTGAAGCGGCGCGGCCTCTATGACAGCTCGCTGATGGGCTTCGACCATCCCTACACGATCGACGGCATTACCCAGGTTCCGGTGCTCTGGGCGGTCGATGACGCGATCTATTTCCGCTTCACCGGCAGCCCGACGGACCGCGCCCCGCCCTCGCCGCAGGGCGGCATCCTCGAAGCCTGGCTCGACGAGTGGCACATGCTGCATCGCGAGGGCCGGATGATGATGCTGACGATCCATGACTGGATTTCCGGCCGGGCCGGGCGGATCAGGATGCTGGAGCGGCTGCTCGACGCGGTGACCTCTTCGCCCGGCGTCTGGATCGCGACCGTAGGCGAACTCGCGGCCCATCATGCCGCAAGCGCCAATGCCCAGCGCTTCAGCGTGCCGTTGCGCCTGGCCGAGCCAAGCGCGCCACGACGCTTCAAGGCGCCGTGCTGATGCAGACCTTCACCGTCCGCCGGCCTGCCGTCCATTCGGCCCATGGCCTCGTCGCCGCACAGAACCGGCACGCAGCCGAGGCCGGCGCGGCCGTGCTCTCTCGCGGCGGCAATGCGATGGATGCGGCCATCGTCACCGCATTGGTGCTCAGCACGGTCGAGCCCTGGCTCTCCGGCATCGGCGGCGGTGGTTTCCTCGTCCATGCCGATGGTCGGACGGGGGCGACCGAAACGCTCGATTTCAATGTCCGTGCGCCTGCCGGCATCGACCCGGCGGATTATCCGCTCACCGATGCTCAGACCGGCAACTGGTTCGCCTGGCCCTCCGTGGTGGGGGACCGGAACGTCTCCGGCTATGGTGCGATCTGCGTTCCCGGCGCGATCGCCGGTTTCGCCGCGGCGTTGGAGCGTCATGGCACCCTGTCCTGGGAGGAAGCGCTGCAACCGGCGATCGAGCATGCCGAGCGCGGGCTGGAGATCGACTGGTTCGCGGCGCTCTGCATCGCGATCGAAATGGCGGGCATCGCCCGCGACCCGGTGCTCGCCGCCCTGCTGCTCGACAATGGCCATGCGCCCAAGGCCGGAGCCGATACGCGGCGCTTCAAGCCGATGGTGCAGAAGGCGGCCTTGCTCAGGCGGTTGGCGACGTCCGGCGCGCGCGATTTCTACGAGGGCGAGACGGCGCGCATGCTGGCAGTCGATCTCGCCGCCGGCGGCTCGGCCATCCGGCCGGGCGATCTCGCAGCCTATGACGTCACCTGGGCGCCGCCGCTGACCGGGCGTTATCGCGATTTCGACATCGCCGCCATTCCCGGCCTCAGCGGCGGGCCGAGCTTCCTCGATGCGGCGGTGCGTCTGGCGTCCGGCCCGCTCTCGCGCGAGACGACGCCTGCGCAACGGGCCCTGCTCTATGCCAGCGCCATCCGCGAGGCCTATGCCACGCGCCTGACCACGCTCGGCCATGCAGCGACACCGCAAGCGGGCTGCACCTCCCATGTCAGCGTGGTCGATCGCGACGGGACCATGGTCTCCTTGACCAACACCCTGCTCTCACGTTTCGGTGCCAAGGTCGCGCTGCCTAATGCCGGCATCATCATGAATAACGGCATGATGTGGTTCGATCCACGCCCCGGCCAGCCGAACAGCATCGCAGCCGGCCAGAAGCCGCTCGCCAATATGTGCCCGCTGGTGCTGAGCCAGGACGGGCGACCGGTGCTCGCCATCGGCGCGGCCGGCGGGCGCACGATCTTCCCGACCGTGCTCCAGCTGATCTCCGGCATCGCCGATCTCGGTCTGTCCCTGGAGGAGGCCTTCCATCGCCCGCGTATCGATGCCTCGACGCCGCGCATCAAGATCGACGCCCGCGCCGAACCCGACGTCGCCGCGACCGTCGCCACCGCCTTCCCGGTCGAGATCGTCGAGGACACGCTCTATCCCGTAAATTTCTCGATTCCCTCGGCGGTGATGACCTCTTCCGTCGGCGGCTTCATCGGCATGGCCCATCCGACCAGCGCCTGGGCGGCAGTCGTCGCGGCAACCGCATGAGCACGACCGAGGCCCCCGTCCTGGCGATCGAGGATCTCGTCGTCGAGATCGACGGCAACCGCATCATCGATCAGGTCTCGCTTTCGGTCGGTGCYGGACGGATCCTCGCCATCGTCGGCGAATCCGGCTGCGGCAAGAGCCTGACCGCGCTCTCGGTGCTCGGCCTGCTGCCGAAGGCGGCACGGTTCAAGGGCGGCGCGATCCGGCTCAACGGGCGCGACCTGACAGGGCTTGGCGAGGCCGCGCTCTCCGATGTCAGGGGCAATGAGGCGACGATCATCTTTCAGGAGCCGGTCGCCTCGCTGAACCCGCTGATGCGTGTCGGCGAGCAGGTCGAGGAGGCGCTGATCCTGCATCGCGGCCTCTCGGCCAGCGCCGCGCGCGAGGAGGCGATCGCGATGATGACGCGCGTCGGCATTCCCGATGCGACGCGGCGCGCGCGCCAATATCCGTTCGAGCTCTCGGGCGGGATGTGCCAGCGCATCATGATCGCCTCGGCACTGATCTGTCGCCCGGCCCTGCTGATCGCCGACGAGCCGACGACGGCGCTCGACGTGACGATCCAGGCCCAGATCCTCGACCTGATGYGCCGCCTGCGCGAAGAGGTCGGCACCGCGATCGTGCTGATTACCCATGACATGGGCGTCGTTGCCGATCTCGCCGACGATGTCTGCGTGATGTATGGCGGGCGCATCGTCGAGAGCGGCGCGGTCGAACCGATCTTCGCCGAACCGCACCACCCCTATACCAAGCTCCTGCTCGCCACGATTCCGACGCTGCAGGGCCAGCGCAAGGCCGTGCTGCGCACCATCGAGGGCATGGTCCCGAGCGCCGGGTCCTGGCCCGATGGCTGCCGCTTTCGGACGCGCTGCCCGCTGGCGGACGAGGCCTGCCTGGCGCCGCCGCCTCTCGCCTGCGTCGGAGAAAGCCATCGCACCGCCTGCTGGCATTCGGACCATGTCGAGGCGCTGGTATGACCGCATCGCCGCTGCTTCAGGTCCGCGATCTCAAGGTCCATTTCAAGCTGCGTCGCGGCGTCGGTACGCCGGGCGGCGTGGTCAAGGCAGTGGACGGCGTCTCCTTCGACGTTGCGGCCGGCCGCACATTGGCGCTGGTCGGCGAATCCGGCTGCGGCAAATCGACGACCGCCTATGCCGTGATCGGCCTCGAACAGGCGACGGGTGGCACGGTCGCGTTCGATGGCCGCGACATCACCGGGCTGAAGGGGCGCGAGCGGGCGCAACTCGCCCAGGAAATCCAGATCGTCTTCCAGGATCCGAGCGCCGCGCTCGACCCGAAGATGAGTATCGAAGCCAGCATCAGCGAGCCGCTCGCCATCGCCGGCTGGACGCGCAGCGACCGGCGAAAGCGGGTGGCCGAGCTGCTCGACCGGGTCGGCCTTCCCGCCGCCTTCGCGGAGCGTCTGCCGAGCGCGCTCTCGGGCGGGCAACGCCAGCGCGTGGTGATCGCACGCGCGCTGGCCCTGTCGCCGCGCCTGCTCATTCTCGACGAGCCGGTCTCGGCGCTCGATGTCTCGATCCGCTCGCAGGTGCTGAACCTGCTGCTCGAGCTGCAGCGCGATCTCAACCTCGCCTATCTGTTCATCTCGCATGACCTGTCGGTCGTCAGGCATATCGCCGACGAGGCGATGGTGCTCTATCTCGGCACGGTCATGGAAAGCGGGCCGATCGATACGATGTTCGAGGCGCCGCAGCACCCCTATACGCAGGCGCTGCTCTCGGCGATCCCGCTGCCGGACCCGCTGCTGCAACGCCGGCGCGAGAAGATCATCCTGACCGGAGACCTGCCGAGCCCGCTCTCGCCGCCGCCAGGCTGTCCCTTCGTCAGCCGTTGCCCGATCCGGATCGAGCCCTGCAGCGCGGCCCGTCCGCCCCTGCTGGAGACGGCGGCAGGGTCGCGCGTGGCCTGTATCCTGAGGCACTAGCAGCTGGCCCTTCGGAACGGAGGCTCGAACTGCCGGAGACGCAGGGCAAATGCGCTCTGTCCGCGGGCGAATTGCCGTATCCAACCCAACGGCCCATCGCTATTGAACGGTCCTTGTCGATCCGCCCGGAACCCATCGTGCGCCGCGTCCTGCCGTCTCTGCCTTCGTTGACGATCTTTGAGGCGTCGGCGCGCCATTCGAGCTTCACCCGCGCGGCCGAGGAACTGAATCTCTCGCAGAGCGCGGTCAGCAAACAGGTTCAGTCGCTGGAGGCCTTCCTGGGCCTGCGCCTGTTCGAGCGCGTGAGACAGCGCATTGTCCTGACCGAAGCGGGACAGCTCTATCTCGCCAGGGTGCGCGAGGCCCTCGAGATCATGGAATCGGCAACCATGGAAGCGCTCGCCTTCCAGGGCGGCGGCGGAATACTCAACATCGCCACCCTTCCCACCTTCGGTGCGCGCTGGCTTGCCCCGAGGATCGGCGGTTTCCGGGCTCTGCATCCGCGTTTCGCCCTCAGCCTGACCGTTCGGGCCTGGCCCTTCGACCTCGTCGAGGAGAACATCGATATCGCTGTCTATTTCGGCGAGAAGCCCTGGCCCGGCGGTCCATCCGACCTGCTGATGGAGGAAGAGATCATTCCTGTCTGCGCTCCGTCGCTGCTGGCTCCCCACGGGCCCGTCAGCACGGTCGCGGATCTCGATCGGCTCGCCCTGCTCCATCACCGCGCACGGCCGCGAGCCTGGAAGGACTGGCTGCAGCTGGCCGGCGCGAGCGAGGTCAACCCGTTCCACGGCGTTCGCTTCGAGCAGTTCGAAATGATCATCCAGGCTGCGATCAGCGGCATGGGAATGGCGATCGTGCCGCGCTTCATGATCGAAGCCGAACTGGCCGACGGAAGGCTGGTCGCACCATTCGCCCGCGCGATGAAGAGCGCGGAATCCTACTACCTCGTCTGCCCCGAGCGGAAACGAGATCTGCCGGCAGTCCAGGCGTTCCGACGCTGGGTCCTCGATGAGGTGAGCGTGTTCCGGCAGCGCCAGCGCGACGAAAACCGGCTCGCACCGAAGGGCTGAAACTTCATTCCCCGAAGGAATGAAGTGACGCGATCTTATCGTTATGGCCGGCGCTGGCAGCCACCTTACTATGCCGTTCGCGACCACCAGAACCGGGTTTGCGGGATCTGGCAGGGAGAGCGGCTCAATCGCACGGGAGCGGGTTTTGTTGGATTCTTTCGGGTCACGCGCGGCGAGCCTTGCTTTCGCGCTTCTTCTCGCCGCGCCGGCTGCTGCTTTGGCGCAAGAGAGCACGTTGACGGCCCTGCGAACGAGCGACGCCGATCGCTACGACCCCCAACGCACCACGACGCTCGCCGCAGCAGAAGTGCTGTACATGGTCGGCGAAACGCTGGTCACGCTCGACCGCGACCTGAAGACCGTTCGCCCCGGCCTGGCGGAACGCTGGGAGGTCAGCCCGGACGGCCGGACCTATACGTTCCATCTCCGCCGCGACGTGAGCTTCTGCGACGGCAAGCGCTTTACCGCTGCGGCTGTCGTGGGCACGGTCGAGCGCTGGCTCAATCCGGACTTCGCCGGCGTCAGCAAATGGAAGGCGGGCAAGGTCGAGAGCATCAAGGCGCTCGACGACTACACCGTGGAGTATCGTCTCAAGGAACCCTACTCCGAACTGCTCTATCAGATGACGCAGTTCAACTTCGTCATCATCGACCCGGAGCAAGCAGCGGCGCTGAAGGACAATTTCGGCATTTCCGCATTCAATGGGACCGGCCCTTTCTGCTTCCGTTCCTGGAAGCCGCGGACGGAGACCGTGCTGACCCGGCACGACGCCTATCGCTGGGGGCCGGCCTTCATGGAGAATGCGGGGCCGGCAGGTGTCGCCCGCTTTGTCTGGAAGATCGTGCCGGAGGCTGTGACGCTCGTCGCCGCCCTGCAGACCGGCGAAGGCGACCTCTCCTATTCGGTACCGGCCTGGGCCGTTGCCGAGGTGCAGGCGAACCCGAAGATCCGGCTCCTCAATCCCGACCTGGCCTTCCGCACCCATTATGTCGGCATGAAGATCACGCGCCCGCATCTGGCGGACAAGCGCATCCGCGAAGCCATCAGCCTCGCCATCGACGAAGGCGCGATCGCCGATGCCATCTTCTTCGGCGAAGCCGAGGCGGCGAACGCCTATTTCTCCAAGGCGACCCTCGACTTCAATCCCGGGATGAAGCTCGGCGCCTTCCGCTACGATCCGGTCCGGGCCAAGGCACTACTCGACGAGGCCGGCTGGGTCGCGGGTCCCAAGGGCGTCCGCATGAAGGACGGCAAGCCGCTCTCGCTGAATTTCTACGGTTTCACGGGCGACGCCAATCGCCAGATGGCCGAGGCCATCCAAGGGGATCTGCGCAAGATCGGCATCGATCTCAAGGTCGAGCTCTACGACGCGACAATCGTCTGGGGCAAATTGCGGACCCAGGATTTCGATCTCTACCAGATGAACTACCCCTATCTGAGCGCCGGCGAGGCGATGAACCTCTACTTCCTCTCCAGCAACATGCCGACGCCCAACCGGATGAACTGGAACGACCCGGATACCGATCGCCTGATCGAGGAGGGCAACCGCGCGACCTCGCCGGAAGCGCGCTACAGCGCCTTCGCCCAGGCCGAGGCGATCGTCCATGAGGCCGTGCTCTGGAAACCGCTGGTGAACGAGAAACTGACCGTCGTCTCGCGGACCACCCTCAAGCCGTTCAAGCCGCACGGCATCAGCGGAGCGGCGCTCTACAACGGGTTGGACCTCATGCCGGCGAAGTAACGGCGAGCAAGCCGCCTGCGCCGCTCGGCGCGCCGGATGTGGAACAGGCGACGGCAAGGGGCACCTGGATGCCCGGAAGCCGTGCGCCCAGGGACGAATTGACGTGACGCGACAGCTGTTTTGGCGCCTCCTGAGCTCGCTACCGATCCTGCTGGGGGTGCTCTTCGCCGGGTTCCTGCTCTTGCAGGTCATTCCCACCGACCCGGCAACCATCATCGCTGGCCCCACGGGGACGGCGGCCGAAATCGATGCCATCCGGCGCCAGCTGGGTCTCGACGCCCCGATCCTGGTGCAGTTCTGGCTCTACATCCTGCGGGTCGCCCAGGGCGATCTTGGCCGCTCGATCATCAACAACGCCCCGGTGCTCGACGAACTGGCCTCTGCACTGGGCCCCACCGTGGAGCTCATGGTGGCGAGCCTGAGCTGGGCGGTGCCGCTCGGCATCCTGTTCGGCACGCTTGCCGCCACGCGGCGCGGAAAAGCGTTCGATCGCGCGGTCATGGCGCTGTCGGTGGCCGGCGTGTCGGTGCCGGCCTTCTGGGTCGGGCTGCTGCTGCTGCAATTTGCGGCCTATCGCTGGCAGCTGTTTCCGCTCCAGGGCCGTGGCGGACCGCTCTGGACATTGCAGGGCCTGCATCACGTCGCACTGCCGGCGCTGATGCTCGGCGTCATCTTCATCGGCCCGGTCGCACGGATGACGCGGACGGCGGTGGTCGAGGTGCTGGGTGCCGATTTCATCCGTACCGCGCGGGCCAAGGGCGCATCCGAGTTCCAGGTCGTCACGCGCCATGCGCTGCGGACGGCGCTGATCCCGGTCGTGACGCTCATCGGCCTCCAGATCGGATCGCTGCTCGGCGGCGCAGTCATCGCCGAGACGATCTTCTCCTGGCCGGGCGTCGGCCGGCTCGCGGTGGGCGCCATCGTGTCGAGCGATTTCCCGATGGCGCAGGGCGCCATTCTCGTGATCGCCTGCGGCTTCATCGTCGTAAACCTGATCGTCGATACGCTCTACGGCCTGCTCGATCCGCGCATCCGGAGTGCCCTGCGATGAGCGCCCAGGGTCCCGCATCGACCGTAACAGCTGCTCGCCCGTCTCGGCCGGGCATGTTCCAGCGCCTCAGGAGCGACAAGGTCGCGCTCGCTGCGCTGATCCTCCTTCTCGTCATCGTCGCGGCAGCCGTGTTTGCGCCACTTCTGACGCCGTTCGACCCCTATCATACCAATCTCCGGCTCCGGCTGCGTCCTCCCGGCGGCGCTCACCTCCTCGGAACGGATTCTCAAGGCCGCGACCTGTTGACCCGCCTGCTCTACGGCACGAGGACGACCCTGATCCTCGGCTTCGCCGGGGTCGCCATCGGCACCTTGATCGGTGGCAGCATCGGGCTCCTGGCGGCGTTCTATCGCCGGCTCGAAGGGCCGTTGATGCGCATCGTCGATGTCCTGCTCTCGTTTCCCTCGATCCTGTTCGGCCTCGCGCTCGCAGCGATGCTCGGCATCGGGATGGACAGCCTCGTGATCGCGCTGGGGCTATCGGCCTCGCCCCGGATTGCCCGCGTCACCCGCGCGACGGCCGCGACAGTCATGCAGGMGGAATATATGGAGGCCGGCCGCGTGATCGGGCTATCCGACGCGACGCTGATCCATCGCTACCTCCTGCGCAATTGCGCGGCCTCGATCGTCGTCTACTGCACGCTGCAATTCGGCGAGACGATCCTGCTCGCAGCGGCTCTCGGCTTTCTCGGCCTCGGCCTGCAGCCGCCGACCGCGGAACTCGGCAGCATCGCGGCCGAGGGGCGGAGCTTCATCTTCCTGGCGCCGCATGTGTCGACCGCCGCCAGCCTGCTGATCTTCGTGATCGTGCTGTCCTGTAACGTTCTCGGGGACGCCTTCCGCGACCTCACGGATCCGAAATTGCGCCGATGACGACTGAGACACCCGTGATCGAGGTCCGCGGACTGCGCGTCTGCTTCAACACCGCTGCCGGCAAGGTGATGGCGGTCGACGCGGTCGACTTCGCCGTCGGCGCCGGCGAGACGCTCGCCATCGTCGGAGAATCCGGCTCGGGCAAGAGCATCATGTCGCTCTCGCTGCTGAGGCTCGTGCCTGCGCCGGGCGAGATCACGGCGGGGCAGATCCTGTTTCGCGGCGAGGACCTCGTCGCCAAGCCCGCCCATGCCATGCGCGACATTCGCGGCGGCCAGATCGGCATGATCTTCCAGGAGCCCAACACGTCGCTCAATCCCGTCCAGACGATCGGCGACCAGATCATCGAAGCGATCCAGTTGCATGAGCCGACGAGCCATGCCCAGGCGCATGCAAGGGCGATCGAAGTACTGCAGCTGACCGGCATTCCGTCGCCGGAGACGCGGGTCAAGGCCTATCCGCACGAGCTCAGCGGCGGCATGCGCCAGCGGGCGATGATCGCAATGGCGCTGGCCTGCCGTCCCAGGCTGCTCATCGCCGACGAGCCGACAACGGCTCTCGACGTGACCGTGCAGGCCCAGATTCTCGACCTGATGCGGGAGCTGAAGGCCACGACCGGAGCCGCCATCATCCTCATCACCCATGACCTCGGCGTCGTCGCGGAGATGGCCGACCGTGTCGCGGTGATGTATGCGGGGCGCATCGTCGAGACCGCTCCGGTCGGGGCTTTGTTCGACAGCCCCGAGCATCCCTATACCGTCGGCCTCCTCAGCTCGATGCCGGCGATCGAGGGCGACGAGGAGCCCCTCACGCCGATCGAGGGCGGCCCGCCCGATCCATTGGCCCTGCCTCCCGGCTGCGGGTTCCAGCCCCGCTGCCCGTTCGCCATTGCGCGGTGCAGCACGCAGGTCCCACCACTCCGCACAGTCAGGCCGGGGCATTCCTCCGCCTGCTGGCGCACACCGCTTCTGGAAACCCTCATGCAGGAAGGGCAGGCATGATGCCGGCTGCGGATGCCGCCACCACGCTTCTCACCGTCGACGGGCTGAGCAAGCAGTTCAGCGTCGCAGGCACATGGCCGTGGCAAAGGCGCAGGCTGAGCGCCGTCAACGACATCAGCTTCTCGATCGCGCCGGGCGAAACCCTGTCGCTCGTCGGCGAAAGCGGCTGCGGAAAGTCCACGGCGGGGCGAATGCTGGTCGGGCTGACGGCCCCCAGCAGCGGACGCATCCTGTTCGAGGGGCGAGATATCGCGACCCTGTCGTCAAGCGAGCGGCGCGCCCTGCACCGCAATGTTCAGCTGATCTTCCAGGACCCTTACGGCTCGCTCAATCCCCGCATGACGGTCGGCGAGCTGATTGCCGAGCCCGCCCTRCTCTTCGGCCTCGCCGACAGGCACAGCGTTGCCGCCCGGGTCTCCGAGCTGCTCGGCCTGGTCGGCCTCGCCGACAGACATGCAGATCGCTACCCGCACGAGTTCTCCGGCGGACAGCGCCAGCGCATCGGGATCGCGCGTGCGCTGGCCGTCGAGCCGCGGCTGATCGTCTGCGACGAGCCGGTCTCTGCGCTCGACGTCTCGGTCCAGGCCCAGATCGTCAATCTGTTGCGGAGCCTGCAGGAACGGCTCGGACTGAGCTATCTCTTCATTTCGCACGGGCTGTCCGTCGTCCGGCACCTGAGCCACCGCGTCGCCGTGATGTATCTCGGCAATATCGTCGAGATCGGCCCGAAGGACGCGATCTTCGCCCACCCGGCGCATCCCTATACGCAGGCGCTTCTGGCCGCCGCGCCGGTTGCGCGACCTGGCGCACGCCGAAGCCGCGCCGTGCTGTCCGGAGACATGCCGAGCCCGCTCAATCCGCCGTCCGGCTGCCGCTTCCATCCGCGCTGCCCATTCGCCGTCGCGCTTTGTCAGCGCGAAGTGCCTGCGCTCACACCGGGCGATGACGGGCGCTCGGTTGCCTGCCACCGCTGGCGCGAGCTCGCATCGACTCCGGCCGCGGCGCAACCCCCGCGGCATGCGCCGCGCACCGCCCAGCTGCTGTCGCTCTATCGCAGTGCTGCGGCCGCCTCCGGCTCTCGCATCGGGACCAACTGACCATGCCAGCAATCGAGGTCACGCGCATTCCCGGCGGCCAGGACGCGCCGCACGGCTTGCCGGCGGAGGTCACCAGCCGCCTGGGCCCTCTTCTGTCCGCACCCGGGCAGCTCATTCTCGTCGCAAGACAAGGGTCCGTGATTGTCGGAGTTCTCGCCGGGCTTCGCCGCCGGACGACCGCGATGCTGCGCATCGTCAGGTTCTGGGTCGATCCAGCGGACGCGAATGGCGCCGGCGAGGAGATTGGCCGCGCGCTGGTCGCCGCGCTTGAACTGATCTCGCTCGAGGCCGATATCCTGACCTGGCGGATTGCCAGTGCGACCGGAGATGACGAGCTGCCGCCGGCCCTGCGGAGGCTGACCGGTATTGCGGCTGCCGAACAGGGCTCCGTCTACACCGAGCGCAAGCTGCGCAACGCGCAGCGGCCGCCGAAGCCGGTCGCACCGCTCTACCCGCAATCGACCGGCTTCACCTGCGGCCCCGCTTCACTTGCCATGGCCTTTGCTGGCCTCGAGCCCGCGGTCGTTCCCGATCGCCAGCTCGAAATCGCCCTGTGGCGCGAAGCCACGACGGTCATCGGGCTGACGGGTCCGGGCGGCTGCGACCCGTATGGGCTCGCACTGGCCGTTGCCGCGCGCGGCTATGCGCTCCGGCTGTTCACGAGCGCTTCGGAGCCGGTCCTGCTTGACCGCGGCAACACGGAGGCCAAGCGCGAGCTGATGACCTTCGTCCAGGCCGACTTCAAGAGCCGGGTGCTCGCCTCCGGCATCGATGTCGAACATCGCGCCTTCGAGAGCTGGGAGCTGCGCGACGCCATCGCCGAGGGTGCCATTGCCGTCGTTCTGATCGACCAGATGGAAACGCACGGCCGGACAGCGCCCCACTGGGTTGTCGTCCACGCCGTCCATGACGACCTGTTCCTGCTGAATGATCCCTGGATCGAGACGGACGCACTGGAAACGGAGGCCGACGTGCTCGACCTTCCCATCCATATCTCAGTCCTGGAGCGCATGGCCCGGTATGGMGAACCGAGCTACCGGGCAGCGCTGCTGATCGGACGGAGTTCCTCGTAGGCGTCCACAACGGCAGGGGAAGGCCTAGGATGCCCCCTGCCCGTCCGCGACGCTGTCCGACCCGGTCCGGAGATGCTGACGATCGAGGGCCAGGGCGAGAAGGCTTGCGATGATTTCGACAAGGGTGCCGGGCTGCGGCGGGCGCTCTTCGGGATCGAACGCCAGCCCGATGACGGCGCGGTTTCCCACTGACGTCATCACCGGCCAGAAATCGAAGCGCGAGCCATTGAAGGGGTAGACGTCGGCCGCCGAAACCGCGCCGGTGGTCAGCGACGAGCGCGCCGCGTCGATGTCGACCTCGCGAGGCTCGATGGCGCCGCGTCTCTCGACGAAATCGCCCAGGGGCTCGGACATCAGCATCACGATGACCGGGACCTGAAACAGGGTTTCGAGCGCATTGGCGGTGCGGGAGAAGACCGCCCTGGGTTCGCCGGCCGCGACGATGTCCCGGCTGTAGGACCGCACGATCCCGGCCTGCCGCCGCGCCAGCACCGCATCGTCTGCCCTGCGGCGGGCGGTCGAGGCCACGGCGCTTGTGATCAGACCGACGACAAAGAGCAGCCCGATCGCCCAGATGCTGGCGGGGTCGTCGACGCGCAGCGTGAAACGCGGCTCGGTCAGGAAGAAATTATAGGACAGCGCCCCGAGGACAGCCGCGCAGAGCGAGGGTCCCAGCCCGAAGAAAACCGCCGCGATCACCACCGGGACGACAAAGACGAGCGACAGGTTCGGGATCGTCACCGCGTTGTCGAGCCCGACCGCCACCACGGTTGCGATGACGGTCATCGCGACCGCCAGGACATAGCGAACCACCATCGGAGCCTTGAAGAGCTGCAAGGCCGTCAGCGTATCGGGGTCCGGCAGAAGCTCGAACTCACCCGGAGACCTGAGGGTGCTCATGGCAATCTCCCTGATGCCGGTGGGCATGCCCACCATATGGTGCGCCAATCCTGCATCGGCAGCCGCGCTTCCGGCCTGCGCCTAGTGCGGTGCCGTAAAATTGATCCGGACCGCCAGGATGCAGGCCAAGAGCAGCAGCAGGACAAGGGACTGCAACAGGTCGCGCGCGATCCCGCCGAACGGCCGATGGCGGCGCGAGGCACGATAGACTGCTTCGCGTCGCCGCCTCAGGGATGCCTCATAGGTGACCATGTTCGCCTCCGTCATGCGAAAAGCGGATGATCGGCCTTCTCCCCGTAAGCTCGCTATGCGAGCTCTCATCCAGCGGCATAAGGCAGGCGTAAGGGGCATCACCGGCACGGTGGTTCCTTCAGAGGCAGGGCTGGGTTCCGCGCCTAAAGCATCGGCCCGAAAAGTGGATTGCGGTTTTCGGGAAAGCCGATGCAAACACAAAGGGTTAGATCATCGGTCCGGAAGCGATTTCCGGTCCGATGATCTAGGCGGCGGAAAGCCGATGGACCGCGCGGCCGTTGATCGGCCGGGGCAGATCATCGAGCGCATAGGTCAGGTCCTCGACGAGCGACGCGGCCGCCGTGACAAGGGGCAGCCGACAGGCGGGGCTGATGCCGGGATGCTGGAGCGACAATGCCAGTTTGATGGCGACGGGGTCCGGCTCCCGGGCGGTGAGGCCGAGGAGCGGAACCAGGCGGCGCTGCAGGATCTGCGCCTGCTCGAAGGAGCCGATGCGGCAGGCCTCCCTGATCCGGCCCAGCAGCCGCGGCGCAAGATTGCCGATGCTGGTGATCGCACCGCAGCCGCCGGAGGCAAGATAGGCGGGGATGGTGTCGCCGGCACCGGTCAGGCGCATGAAATGCCGGCTGCAGCTGCGCATGATCCGGTCGCAGCGCGCGACGTCGCCGCGACGCTCGAGCACGCCCATGATGGTCGGCGTCGCCGCCAGTTCGGCCAGGGTTTCGGGCGCGAGCTCGACCGCGCAGCGCTCGGGATCATTGTCGATGATCAACGGCAAGGGGGTCGCGGCGGCAACCGACAGGATGTGCTGGACGAGACCGGCCTGGGTCGGCCTGTTGTAATAGGGCAGACGCAGCAGGATCGCATTGGCTCCCGCCGCGGTGGCGTTGCGGACATCGGCGATGCTCTGCGCCGTCGCGTTCGACCCGGCCGCCGCGATGATGGGATAGACCGGCCCCGCAGCGGCCCGCGCCAGCCTGAGCAAGCGCATGCGCTCCTCATCCGTCAGCGTCGAGCCTTCGCCGCTGGCAGAGCCGAGAACGATGCCGTCCGCGCCCTCCTGGATCTGCCAATCCACCAGTCGCAGGAAGGCTGGTTCGTCCAGGCTATTGCCGCTGAAGGGCGTCACCAACGGGGTGAACATCCCGCGAAGCCAGTGATCCATCGGAAACCTCACCCTGTCAGACCATCGATCGTGGCACGTCGCTGCGGGCCATCGTCCCGACAGGCTGTCCCGCTCGGGAGGACGGTCAGGCGCGACCACCGTCACAGTCTCGGCTGGTTCCGCATAAGGATTCGATGCGGATCGGCATGGGCCTCACGTAAGGGCGCCGCGTGCCCGGGAACGCCCGGCCGGGCTCGCATCGACAAGCCCAAACCCTGCTGACATGCCGGGCGCAGAACGGCCCGGCGGGTGGCTTATGGAGCGTTTATGGCGCGCTCTGCAGAAGCACATCGCAAGCAGAATGACGCGCAATATCTGTCAGGTACATCCCGTGAAGAGATGCGCACCGACAGAATGCGTGCCGTCATGAATGTTGCAGCGTACCCTCAAACTCCTGGCCCTGCTCCATTCCCTCGCCAAACGCTTCGACGCTCATCTCACGCGCGGCGTGGAGCGGCATGGCCGCTTCCTGGCGGGCCTGACGCCCCCAATCCGCCCCGCCATCGCGGTCGCGGTGCCTCGAAGCGCAGACCAGCCGCGCCCAATCCGGCCCGGACCATGCCCCCTCGCGCCCAGGGCGGGGCTCGCTGAAACGCCCCGCCGGCCGCTCCGGTCAGTCCCCCTGCAACCAGACCGGATCGCGCATGCGCAGGCCGATCGCCTGCGCATGCCTTGCGACGCTCAAAGCGATGCGGTCCTGGATCGCCGCATCGGCCGCAATCGTCGGAAACGACAGGCACAGGCCCATGATCTCGTTGCGGCCGGGATCGGCAATGGCTGCGCCGATCGAGGAGATGCCCGGCGTGATCAGGCTCGATGAGCGGGCGATCCGGTCCTTGCGGATGGCGGCGAACTCGGCCCTGACATCGTCGTCGCTCATGCTGGCGCGGATGCCGAGCTTGCCCTGGGCATCGAGCTGCGCCATCGCCTGCGCGTCATCGAGGCGAGCCAGGATCGCCCGTCCGATGATCGAATCGAAGGCTGGCTTGCGCTCGGCGACCGAGCCGGTGTGCTGCAGCGCATAGGTGCCCTGCTGCGCGACGAGCAGCACGCGCTCGTGACCCGCGACGATGCCGGCATGGCCGGTGAAGCCGAATTCGCGAACCAGATCGTCGATAGCGACCCGCACGAGATCGAGCAGGTTGTGCCGCGCGAGATAGAGCGCGGCCAGATCCAGCGCCTTTCCACCGACCACATAGCCCTGGTCACGCTCCTCGCGCTCCAGCAGGCCGGCCTCGGAGAGCGTCTTGAGCAGCCGCGAGACCGAGGCCTTCGGCATGTCGAGTTCGCGACAGACCTCGCCCACACGCAACACGGGTCGCTCCTCTCTGACGAGGGAGAGAATGCGCAGTCCATTTTCGAGCGAGCTCATTGCTGTTCCATTAGAGATAACAGTGTTGACATATATGGGACGACTCAGGATACATAACAACAGCGAGCACGTACTGCACAGCCGCGAACGAGAGAGCGGAGCCAATGATGATCGGGACAGCCAAACCGGCCAAGGGGGAGATCACCCGCGGCCATGTCGAGCTTGGCTCTTATCCGGATGGCGCGATCTACTCGCCGGTCCTGATCGCCGAAGGGCGCAAGGACGGCCCGACGCTCTGGCTCCAGGCCTGCATCCATGGCCCGGAAGTGGTTGGCCCGCTCGCGATCCAGCGCTTCCTGAAGACGGTGGACCTGAACGAGCTCTCCGGCCGGGTGGTCTGCCTGATGCTGGCCAATCCGCTCGGCTTCCGCGGCTACAACCGGCTCACCCCACAGGACGGCTACAACCTCAACCGCGTCTTCCCCGGCGATCCGCGCGGCCACCACACCTATCAGCTCGCTCACCGGCTGCTCGATCTGTCGCTGGCCCATTCCGACGCGATGCTGGACCTGCATTCGGGCGGCGATCYCACGATCACCTGCCATTACACGCTGTTCCACAATAACGGCACGCCCGAGGGCATCGAGTCCGAGCGGCTGGGACGCGCCTGCGGCGCGCCGAATGTCTGGAACTCGCTGGAAGAAGGCCTGTCGGGCTGCCATTTCACGCATTACACTAGGAGCGGCAAGCCCTCGCTCATCGTCGAGAGCGGCGGCGGCGCCCGCGTGACCGCCGAGGATCTCGATCGCCTCACCCTGGCGATCTTCAATGTCTGCAAGGCGCGCGGCATGCTGCCGGGCGCGCCGGTCCTGCCGGCGCAGTTCCGCCTCGGCGGCGACGCGATCCATCACAAGGCGATCAAGGGCGGCCTGTTCATTCCAAAGGTCGGGCCTGGCGACGACGTGGTGAAGGACCAGCATCTCGCCGATATCGTCGATCTCTTCGGAGATGTCGTCGAGGAGGTGCGCTGCCCGGTTGAGAAGGCCTGGGTCGGCTCGATCCGCCGCCCGCATATGCCGATCTACAATGGCGACCAGGTTTTCGAGCTGGTCGGGACCAAGGGATATGACGCGGCCTGAGCCTTGCACTTGAACTCGGTAATTCCAGACCGGGTTCGGATGCCCGGTCCAACAAACAGGGGATCGTGATGGGTACCAGCTCTCTTGACCGGCGCCAGCTTCTTGCAGCGCTCGCCGCCTCGACGGCATTGCCGTTTGCCTCGGGCCAGGCCCAGGCTCAAGCCTTCGCCGGCCGCAAGCTGGTGAGCTCCGGCTTCGGCGGCTCGACCATGGACATCATCCAGTCGGCCGTCTTCACCCCCTTCGACAAGGCGACCGGCGCCTCGTCGACGCAAGTGCCGATGCAGTCGGCGGCTGCGCTCGCCCGCATGAAGGCCGAGGCCGGCAACCCGCAGATCGACCTGTTCCAGTTCTCGGGCGGCCAGGAAGCCTTCGCCAAGAGCGAGGGCTTGAGCCAGCCGCTCTCGGGCGTCTCCCGGCTTGGACAGATCCCGGCGGGGCTGAAGGATCCGGACGGCCATTGGGTGACCTGGGCAGTGATCGCCGAAGGAATCGTCTACCGCAAGGACAAGATTCCCACTCCGCCAACGAGTTACAAGGACTTCCTGAAGCCGGAATACAAGGGTCACATCGCCTTTCCGGCGATCACCAACGGTTATGGTGTCGATTTCCTCGTCATGCTCGCCAAGGCCTTTGGCGGCAGCGAGGACAATATCGAGCCCGGCTTCGAGGCGATGAAGCAGATCAAGGGTGAGACGATCTTCAAGGCGGCTTCCGACCTGCCGACGCTGTTCGGCCAGGGCGATATCTGGATCATGCCCTACGACACCGGCAATACGTTCAAGCTGCAGCAGGCCGGCCTGCCGGTMGCCTTTGCGACGCCGAAGGAAGGCAGCCCGGCGGTCTTCATCACAGCCTGCGTCGCCAAGGGCGCCAAGAATGCCGACATCGCCAATGCCGCGATCGACGCGATGCTGAAGCCTGAGGCACAAATCGAAATCGCCCGCACGATGCGCTGGACCGCCTCGAACCCCGAGACCAAGCTCCCGGCCGATCTGACCGGCGAGGTTCCCTCGGTGGACAAGCTCGCGCAGCTCGACCGCGACAAGATCAACGCCAAGCGCGCCTCCTGGATCGAGCGCTGGAACCGGGAAATCGCACGGTGACCAAGGCAGCGACGCGCAGCAGCGGGCCGCGGTGGGCGCTCTTCGCGCCCGTCCTCCTGTTTGCTCCCTGCGCCTTCGTCTACGCGGTCTTCTTCATCTGGCCGCAGGCGTCGCTGCTGGCGATCAGCGCGAGCGACGCAACCGGCATCACGCTCGCGCATTATCAGCGCTTTGCCGGGGATTCCTATTACTGGGAAATCCTGGGGCGCACCCTCGGGCTCGGTGCGGCCGTGACCGCCATCRCGCTGGTGCTCGGCGTGCCCACCGCCTATCTGCTCGCCCGCGCACAGTCGCGCTGGGCGGGCTTTCTCCTGCTGCTCACGACCTTCCCCCTGCTGGTCAGCGCCGTGGTGCGCTCCTTCGGCTGGATGGTGCTCTTCTTCCGCGACGGGCTCCTCAGCCACGGCCWGATGGCGCTTGGGCTCGCCGACCGGCCGGTGCAGACGATGTATACGATGTCCGGCGTCATCATCGCGCTGGCGCAGGTGCTGCTGCCCCTGATGATCCTGACGCTGCACGGCGTCTTCAAGTCGATCGACCGCGATCTGGAATATGCCGCGATGAGCCTCGGCGCCCGGCCAAGCGTCGCGCTCGGCCTCGTCACGCTGCGGCTTGCGAGCGGCGGCATCGTCGCCGGCTCGCTCCTGGTCTTCTCGCTGGCGATCAGCGCGTTTGCGACCCCGAGCCTGGTCGGCGGCGCGCGGGCCAATGTGATGGCGACGGCGATCTACGAACAGGCGATCGAGCTGCTCGACTGGCCCTTTGCCGCGGCGCTGGCGACCATCCTGCTGGTCACCGTGCTCGCGCTGTCCCTGGCCTATGGCGCCCTGCTCGAAGGCCGTGGCGAACGCGAGGCGGCGCGATGACGATCTCCTTCCGTTCACCGCTCGGCTTCGTGCTGCTGCTGCTGGCCGTACTCGCCTTCGTCTACCTGCTGCTGCCGATCCTCGTCGTCGTCGCCGCACCGCTCGGCGATACCGGCTACCTCGCCTTCCCGCCCCGGGGACTGACGTTCAAATGGTACGCCGCCGCGCTGCATGACACGCGCTATCTCTCGGCGCTCGCCGTCAGCCTGCGCATTGCGCTCGTCAGCGCGCTGATCGCCTGCACCATTGGCGTCGCGGCGGCCTATGCGCTGACCCGCTTCAGCTTTCCCGGCCGGCGGCTGCTCGAAGCCATCTTCCTCTCGCCGCTCATCCTGCCGACCCTGGTGCTCGCCGTCGGGCTCACGCTGTTCTTCACGCGCACCGGCCTTCTTGCCGGTTCCTGGAAGCTCGTTGCCGCGCATGTGATCGTCTGCACACCCTATGTGCTGCGCGTCTCGCTGCCGGTGCTGCGCCGCTTCGACCGCAGCCTCGAGGAGGCCGCGCGCAATCTCGGGGCCTCGCCGGTCGCCGCCTTCTTCCTGGTCGTTCTGCCGGTGGTCCGGCCCGGCATCGTCGCCGGCACGGTTCTCGCCTTCATCACCTCCTTCGACGAGGTGGTGCTGGCGCTGTTCCTGGCGGAGCCCGGGGCTCCGACGCTGCCGGTTATGATCTACTCGGCGGTCCAGCTCGGCTTCGAGCCATCCGTTGCAGCGGTCTCTGGCCTGCTCGTCCTGGCGACGCTCGGCCTGATGATCCTCTATCACCTGCTGGGCACCTTCGGAGGCCGCCGGAACTGACCATGGACATCCAGCTTCAAAACCTGCGCAAGACCTATGGCTCGGCGGTCGCCGTCGCCGACATGAGCGCAAAAATCCCGCAAGGCCGCATGCTCGCGCTGSTCGGCCCTTCCGGCTGCGGCAAGACGACGACGCTGCGGATGGTGGCGGGCTTCATCGCGCCGACATCCGGCTCGATCCGCGTCGGCGACAGCGACATCACGACCCTTCCGGCGCATAAGCGCGACACCGGCCTCGTGTTTCAGAACTACGCCCTGTTCCCGCATCTGAGCGCCGCCGAGAACATCGCCTTCGGATTGCGCCGACGCGGCGTGGCGCGCGCCGAGCGCGAACAGCGCGTGACGGCGATGCTGGGCAAGCTGAAGCTGTCGGGCCTCGCAGACAGGCTTCCACGCCAGCTCTCGGGCGGCCAGCAGCAGCGTGTGGCGGTCGCCCGCGCGCTCGTCATCAACCCGTCGATCCTGCTTCTCGACGAGCCCTTCTCCAATCTCGATGCCAAGCTGCGCGAGAGCACAGGCCTCGAAATGTCGCGTCTGCAGCGCGAGTTCGGGCTGACCTCGATCTTCGTGACGCATGACCAGACCGAAGCCATGAGCATCGCCGACACGATCGCGGTGATGAAGGACGGCCAGCTGCAGCAGATCGGCTCGGCCAGCGAGATCTACGAACGGCCGGCCAATCGCTTCGTCGCGGATTTCATCGGCAGGGCGAACTTCCTCGCCGGCCGGATCCTGCGCCGTGAGGGACAGGACGCCGTCGCGGAGCTTGCGGCCGGGCTGGAGATGCGCCTGCACGATCCCGGCGCCGCCGCGGTACCCGGTGCCCAGGGCGAAGCCCTTCTGCGGCCGGAGGCGATCGCGCTTGCCGATCACGCCTCCCCGGGCAGCCTCAAGGCCACCGTCGAGCAGATCTCCTATCAGGGCGCGATCGCCAATCTCCATGCCCGGCTCGGCGACGGCAGCGCGATCGTCGCCAGCGTTCCGCCTGAGGATGCCAGGGGATTGGAGCCCGGCAAGCCAATCGGCCTTATCCCGAAGCCGGCCGGGCTGATCTGGTTTCCGAAGGCCTGAAGGGACAATCCCCTATCGCGCGCGGCTGGGCATCGAAAGCCGCCCATCCGCGGACGAAGACAAGGGGCCACGCGCAAGCGGCCACCCGACGCCGGAGTGACCTCAGGTCTTGGTCAGCCCGAGAGCGATGGCGCAGGCTTTGGCGACATCGGAATCGGGTGACGAGCTACCCGGCATTGTCGCCCATCCCCCCTTCGCGATGAACTCGCCCTGCTGCCATGAGCCGATCTTCTTCAGCTCGACAAGTTGTTCGGTCGCGTTGGCCTGCTGCTGGAACCTGACCACGCAGATCGGCGAGAGGGCGGAGATCACCGCCGTGCTGGAACGCGCCGCGGCGTCGCGCTCCGCCCTACCCTGCGTGACCCAGCCGCCCCAGCTGAAGCCGATAATTGCAAGCGCGACAGCTCCACCGACGGCGCCCCAGGCGGCCGGCTTCAGTTCTGCTGGGATTTTCATGATTTTATCTTTCCTCATCGGAATAAAATTGTCCGATGACCAACAGTATCATCTTTTTCGATCACAGATTTTCTTTTCACCGCAGTGCCATTCTCTGCTGTTTTTTGAAATTTACATTGAGGCCTCGTCAAYTCACGGGTCAGCCCGTGCTCCCCGTCAGCGAGCGCAGCGGCTCAAGCGGGCGCTCCGCCAACCCAGATCATCCTCAGGCGGACTCTCAGCTTTCCGGGCTTCCTCGGCAATTTCGGCATCATCGGCACCGATATTTCACGTCATGACGAACGGGCATCGCTGAACAGGGTCAATTCTTTCTCGAGCCAAGCACCTTGTTCTTTGATTTCTTCCGTAATGAAACTTGTTGTTTACTTTTTCGATAATTCGTTTACTGTCTGATTGTCGATAATTTTTTGGCTGTTTTCTCCGCGTGTTTATGCGCGCCTGACGAACCCCCTTCGAAAATCGTGGTGAACCCATCGGGCATTCGCTCGGTGGCCGACAAGTATTGCCAGAAGGAGAGTTCGTGATGAGCACCCGCACAGTAAAATGGTTCAATTCCACCAAGGGCTTCGGCTTCATTCAGCCAGATGACGGAAGCCAGGACGTCTTCGTCCATATCTCCGCCATCGAACGCGCTGGTATGCGCGAGATCGTCGAAGGCCAGAAGCTTGGCTATGAAGCGGTCCGCGACGCCAAATCCGGCAAGATGGCCGCCGAGCAGCTGCAAGCCGCGTAATCGCTATTCAGCTTCACCGATAGCCACGGATGTACTGGTGTCGGTCATGAGGTTGGAAGGAAGGGCCAGGTTCAACGCCTGGCCTTTTTCATATCCGCCGGTGGTATTGGCTTAGCGCCGATCGGGAGAAGCCGCTGTCCGAAAAAACCAGAGCCCGCACCCAGGCGGAAGCCGCATCCCTCAAGACGCAAACCCGATCCCTGTCACGCAACCGGATCAGCTCAGAGACTGAGGCCATCATTCAAGCCCGCGACGCCAACTCCGCCAGGTTCAAGGATCAGCGGCTGAACAAGGAAGCGCTCGACCGCKCCGCCGCTGCGGCCGCTCCTGGCATCCCGCTCCCATGACCGCGCCTTGGTGGCAGAGCGGCGTGATCTACCAGATCTATCCCCGCTCCTTTCAGGATGGGAATGGCGATGGCATGGGCGATCTCAGGGGTATCGGGCAACGGCTCGACTATCTCGCCGGCCTCGGGATCGACGCGATCTGGATTTCCCCGATCTATCCMTCGCCGATGGTCGATTTCGGGTATGACGTTGCCGATTACTGCGACATCGATCCGCGTTTCGGCGCGCTCGCCGATTTCGACGATCTGCTCGCCCAGGCCCATGCGCGCGGGATCAAGATCCTGCTCGATTTCGTCCCGAACCACACCTCCGACCGGCATCCCTGGTTCGTCGAGAGCCGCTCCTCGCACGATAATCCGAAACGCGACTGGTATCTCTGGCGCGATGCCGCTCCCGATGGCGGGCCGCCCAATAACTGGGTGAGCGATTTCGGCGGTTCGGCCTGGGAATGGGACGAAGCCACCGGCCAATATTACTACCACGCCTTCCTGAAGCAGCAGCCGGACCTCAACTGGCGCAGCCCCGCCGTCCAGGCTGCGATGTACGACGTGATGCGTTTCTGGTTCGACCGTGGCGTGGACGGTTTCCGTATCGACGTACTCTGGCACCTGATCAAGGCAGGGAGCTTCCCGGACAATCCGCCKAACCCGGCCTATCACCCCGCGCTCGCCGAGATGCACCGCGTGCTCCAGCTCCATTCGACCGACCAGGCGGAAGTCCATGTGATCGCTGCCGAGATGCGCGATTGCCGACGGGTACGGCGCGGCCGGGCGCGGTGAGCGCGTGCTGATCGGCGAGATCTATCTGCCGGTCGATCGCCTGATGCACTATTACGGACGTGAACGGCCGGAAATGCATCTGCCTTTCAACTTCCAACTGATCGAGGCCGTCTGGGAGGCGCGCGCGATGGCTGCGCTCATCGCCACTTACGAGGCGGCACTTCCGCCGGGCGGTTGGCCGAACTGGGTGCTTGGCAATCATGACAGGCCCCGCGTCGCCACCAGGCTTGGACAGGCTCAAGCCCGCGTCGCGGCGATGCTGCTTCTGACGCTGCGGGGCGGTCCGACGCTTTACTACGGGGACGAACTCGGTCTGAGCGATGTCGCAATCCCGCCCGAACAGCTGCACGACCCGCGCGGCCTGCGTGAACCCGGGCTCGGCCTGGGCCGCGATCCGGTGCGTACGCCGATGCCGTGGGATGGAAGCGCCCATGCGGGCTTCAGCACGGCCCAGTCCTGGTTGCCACTCAATGCGGACTGGCCGACGCGGAATGTCGCGCGGATGATGCCGGAGCCTGCCTCGATCCTCCGGCTCTATCACCAGCTGCTGGCACTCAGGCGCGACCATCCGGCCTTGGCGGTCGGCGCCTTCGCGCTGCTGGAATCCGACGGCGACGTCCTTGCCTATGAGCGGCGCGAGGGCGCTCAGCGGCTGATCATCGCGCTCAATCTCGGCGGACAGCCGCAGCGCCTGGCGTTACCCAGGGACACAACCGGTTGCCGTTTGCTGCTTTCGACGCTCGCCGCGGCGCCCCTCATCGAGAACGATGTGCTGCTGCTCCGGCCAGACGAAGGCGTCATCCTTGCCGCTTGATCCTGAACGAGGAAAGGCCGATCG
>NZ_JBFTLD010000020.1:0-46119 GCF_056396265.1 Allobosea sp. 05T422_2
TCTAATGTGCTGAAACGCCTCGACATTCGGGCGAACGCCCCGAAGCCAACCCCGAGAGCCGACCCGGCGATTGAGGAGGCGGCCACGCCAACTCCCACCATCTCGTCTTCTGGAATTGTGACGACGGTGGCCGAACTCGACGCTTTTGAAAGCATTAGGCGACGGCTTGCGTTTCTTTCTTCGGGGAACATCAACCTGTTTAACTCAATCTCGAATGTAAAATTCCGAGACTATCAAGGAAAGATGGTCGTATTCTATAAACAGGAGAGAAAGGGACGCTTGGTCGATATCACGGAAGCCCGCGATGGAACCGTGAGGTACTGGATCGTTGATGGCAACGAATCCACCCCGTTCACGGATCTATCGCAAGCTGATCAGAGGCTGCAGACGTTGTTCGAAAAGCGAATAGCCGAGTTTTAGGTCTTATCGCCTCAGCCCACCTCAACCACCACCCGGCCCCGCACCTTGCCCTCGACGATCGCCTTGCCGGTCTCGATCACGCTCTCCAACGGAATCGTCGAGGTCATGGCAGCAAGCTTGTCGCGATCGAGATCGGAAGCCAGCCGCGCCCAGGCCTCGAGCCTGCGTGGTTTCGGGCACATCACCGAATCGACTCCGAGCAGCGAGACGCCGCGCAGGATGAAGGGTGCAACCGAAGCCGGCAGATCCATGCCCTGGGCCAGGCCGCAGGCAGCAACGGCGCCGCCGTACCGGGTCATCGCCAGCAGATTGGCGAGCGTATGCGAGCCGACCGCGTCGACGCCGGCGATCCAGCGCTCCTTGGCCAGCGGCTTGCCGGGGTTGGAGAGTTCGTTGCGGTCGATGATCTCGGCTGCACCGAGGCCCTTGAGGTAGTCGGCCTCCTCGGCGCGGCCGGTCGAGGCGATGACATGCCAGCCCGCCTTCGCCAAAAGCGCGATCGCGACCGAGCCGACGCCGCCGGCAGCACCGGTGACCACAACCGGGCCATCAGCGGGTTTCAGCCCGTGCCTCTCCAGCGCCAGCACGCAGAGCATCGCGGTGTAGCCCGCGGTACCGATCGCCATGGCGTCGGCCGGGGTCATGCCGGCCGGCAGCGGCACCAGCCAGTCACCCTTGACCCGGCTTTTCTGGGCATAAGCGCCAAGATGGGTCTCACCCGTGCCCCAGCCATCCAGGATGACGAGATCGCCCGGCTTGAAATCGGGGTGGCTGGAGGTCTCGACCCGGCCGGAGAAATCGATCCCGGGAATCATCGGCCAGCGCCGGATCACCGGCGCCTTGCCAGTGATCGCGAGCCCATCCTTGTAGTTCACGGTCGAGTGCGTGACGCGGACGGTGACGTCACCTTCCATCAGATCGGCTTCGGCGAAATCCGTAAAGGCGAGGTTCGGGCCGGTTTCGCCCTTCGTCGCGACGAGCGCCTTGAAGCTGGACATGCATCACTCCTGTCGTGCCAACTGGTCACGACAGGAGTGGAACGAGCCCGGGCAATCCGCAAGGCGCAAGCATGTGCGTCTTTGCCCCGTCCCGATCAGGCGGGCTGCGGCACCGCGCGCGTCACGGGCTTCTCGACGATCGGCAGGTTGATCAGGGCGGAGGCGACACCCAGAGCGACCGAAAGCCACCAGACGATCTCGTAGGAGCCGGTCCGCTCATAGAGGATGCCACCGAGCAGCACGCCGAGGAAACCGCCGACCTGATGCGAGAAGAAGGCGAAGCCGTAGAGCATCGCCATGTATTTCGTGCCGAACATCAGCATGACCAGCGAGGAGGTCGGCGGCACGGTGGAGAGCCAGAACAGGCCGATSACGACGCCGAAGGYSAKCGCGGTSGCYGGGCTGGSCGRMAGCAKGATGAAGGCWGCGATSGCMACCGCACGSCCMAGATAGATCCAGGCSAGSARATGGCGCTTCGGCATGCGGGAGGTCAGCCAGCCGGAGCCGAGAGAACCCGCCGCATTCGCGAGACCGATCACGGCAAGTGTCCAGCCGCCGACCCAGGCCGGCATCCCGGCATCCTTGAGATAGGCCGGCATATGCGCGGTGATGAAAGCGAGCTGGAAGCCGCAGGTGAAGAAGCCAAGCACGAGCAGGACGTAGCTGCGATGCTTGAAAGCCTCCGACAGGGCCTGCGTGACGCTCTGGTTGGGCAGGTTGACAGCCGAAGCGACCTGCCTGGCCTCTCCGGTCTTGCGCGTTCCCAGCATGATGGCGAGCGGCATCACCAGCAGCACCGAGCCGGCGAAGACGACAAGCGCCTGATGCCAGCCGATCTGCTCGATCATGATGTTGCCGATCGGCGGGAACAGGAACTGGCCGAAGGAGCCGGCCGCGGTGCCGGCACCGAATGCCATCGGGCGCCATTGCTCCGGCAGCAGCTTGCCGAAGGCAGCCAGCACGAGATTGAACGAACAGGCCGAAAGGCCGAAGCCGATCAGCACGCCGGCGCCGAGATGCATCGTCATCGGCGTCGTGGCATAGGCCATGACGACGAGGCCGGCGGCATAGAGCAACGCACCGAAGCACAGCACCCGCACCGTGCCGAACCGGTCGGCCACGGCGCCGGCAAAGGGAGCGCCGAGGCCCCAGAGCAGGTTCTGCAGGGCAATGGCGATACTGAACGTGTCGCGCCCCCAGCCGAATTCCAGCGTCATCGGGATCTGGAACAGACCGGCGCTGGCGCGGGGGCCGAAGGTGATCAGCGCGATCAGACAGCCGGCAGCGACGACGATTTCAGGCGCGTATCTGCGCCCAGTGGCCGCACTCATTGGGAGCTCCGACAATAGGACAGAAGGAGAGCAAGTCTAAACGTGTGGCTGCACGTTATCGTTTCGTCCCGCGCCGCAACAACGTCTTTTCGTGAAATTCCACATCACGGCCGCACATGGAACGCGGGTCGCCGAAGAACGCGCGCCCGAGCGCGGCATTAACCGGCTCTCAACCCTACCGGATGGATAACGGGATCGTCGAAAAGCGCGCCTTGGCTGCGCGGCCGACCCCCGGTGTTGTCAAGGCGGGCAGAGCGTTGAGTCAGTTGCGGTTACGGCGTCGCACGAGGCGAATCAGAGCGCTGGGTCTGAAATGGGCCCTGGCCACGGTCGCGCCCTGGGCGCTGTCCGTCGGGCTGCTGGTTTCCTTCACCGCATCCGCCGGGCAAAATCACGACGGCGACGCAATTCCCTATTCCATGCTGCGGCGCGCAGCGCCCTCGCCCGAATCCATGCTCGAGGAAGGCCCTTCGATGCTGGTTGCGGCCAGCGCCTTCCGCCTGCCGGGCCTCACGCTGTCATCCTCGATCCAACAGGCTCATCTCTCCTTCGACGACCCCGAACGGCGCATCGCCATCGATCCGCGCCAGCCGCGCGAGGATATGAAGCGCACGGCAAGCGCCTTCCCCGAGGTCGACCGCAGCGCCAAGGGCGACCTGCTGCCCGGCCTGCGCCCGGGCCTGACGCTTACCCCGCAGCCACGCGAGCTCGAACGTGTCGTCTTCGGCGACAACCAGCCGGGCCTGATTTCGGGCGGCTTTGCGCTCGACGCCGTGCGCGAGGGCGAAAGCAGCGACGGTCCGCAAGTGGGGTTCGAGCCCTATTCCAATGACGAGGGACTGACCGACCCAGCCCTCTCGGACTCCTCGCCGAGTTCGCCGAAGCGGATCATCACCTCGCCGCGGGAAGCCGAACTGCATCTCGAGAGCATCGACGGCTCGACGCCCTCGGTTCCGCAGCCCGCAGCACGGGCCTCATCGACTCCGGCCGTGAACTACAGCGTCGCCACGATCGCGCCGACGACGCCGCCGGCCGTGGCCGCCGCACGGCCCGCCGCCATCGGCAAGGCCGCCGCTCCCGCAACCAGCGTCGCGCGCAAGAGCGATCCGGGGCCGAAACAGATTTATACCGGGCTGATCCTGCCAGAGAACATGGCGCGCGAGCAGCGCTGCCTCGCCGAAGCCGTCTATTTCGAGGCTCGTTCGGAATCCGAGGAAGGCCGGGCTGCGGTCGCGCAGGTCGTGCTCAACCGGGTGAAGAGCGGGCTTTATCCGGACTCGGTCTGCGGCGTGGTCTACCAGAACCGGAACCGCTACCTCGCCTGCCAGTTCACCTTCGCCTGCGAGGGCAAGTCGCTGCGCATCACCGAGCCCGAGCCGTGGCGCGCCTCCGTGCGCATCGCACGCGAGGTCTTTGAGGGCACGACCTATCTCGCGGATGTCGGCGCCTCCACGCATTACCACGCGGACTATGTTCGGCCGTACTGGGCCAAGAAGCTGAAGAAAATGGATGTGATMGGCCGGCACGTCTTCTATCAGCTGAGGCCGGGCCAGACTTAGTCTATCCTGAATTTTCAACCGCGGGCCCTGACTCCAAACAGATTGAATACCGGGCTTGTTTGCGAGAATGCGGGGTCTTGGCTTGCGGGAGCGAGGCTGTATCGAGGCACCTCTGGCCGGCCCGGAGGTCACCCCACGGGAGGCCCCCCTGCCCTGGAAACCTCTGTCGGCTCAATGAGGGTGCTCAGCGAAAGCCACTGCGCCAGGACCTGATCCTTCCGGGCAGCACCAGACAGGACGCTCATGAAAGTCGTCCTGTCAGCTTGACCCGGCCCGTCGCTTGGAATTGCATCTATGAAGCCTGATGCCTCAGAACCGCGCGTGAATTGAATGCAGCTTCAGTCCCTGATTACCTGCCCGCATTGCCGACACGCGGCGGCCGAGACGATGCCGACCGACGCCTGCCAGTTCTTCTACGAATGCAAGGGATGCGGCGCATTGCTCCGGCCGAAGCAGGGTGATTGCTGCGTGTTCTGTTCCTATGGCTCGGTTCCCTGCCCACCCATTCAGGAGGCTGTGAACGGAGGATCCGGCAACCTGTCCTGCTGCGCCTCTGCTGGTCCGAGCGGAACGTGATCTGAGCCCGGGGGATACAGCCCGAAGCTGCGTCCATCTCGGCTGCACGCTGAACGAAATCGTTCTTGCCACCGTGCCCGGCCGGGACTTGCGGCCCGCTCTACCCTTGAGCCGGGAGGCTTCCGCTGCGTAGGGCTCGCCGGCCTGCTGCCTTTGCATTCCAATTCAGTATTCGAGGCCTTGCCGGACGCGCCGGATCATGGTTAATTTTACCTTGTTTTCGCGTTTACCTTGCGTTCATCACTGCCGGCTGGCTTTCTGCCTCCAACACGGCGGCGCCAGAACGCCGCCGGGGAGGTCGGAGTCAGACATGCGAGGCAAGGTGCTTTCCGCTTCCGCATTGGCCGCTTCGGTGGCTGCGGCCGCGCTGCTGCTCGGCGCCCAGGGCGCCCAGGCTGGCGGTGGCTGCTATGGCTCCGCCTGCTACACGCTGCAGCAGTCGCCCCCGGTCTATGGCACGATCAACGAGACCTATGTCGCGCGCCCGGCCCAGACGCAGTCGCGCATCATTCCGGCCGAATATGAATACGTCACCGAGCAGGTGATGGTGCATCCGCAGCGGGTCATCCCGCGCTATCGCCCGGCCCAGTACAGCACGGTTGCCGAACAGGTCCTGATCTCACCGGCGGGGCGTCGCTGGGAGGTGAGCCGCGATCTCTATGGCAACGTCACCGGTTGCTGGGTCGATGTTCCCGCGCGCTACGGCATCCAGCAGCGTACGGTCGAGATCAGCCCGGCGAGCACCGATTACGAGACCCTGCCCGCCGTCTATGGCCAGCGTCAGCGCAAGGTCATGGTGCGCCAGACGCAGGTCGTGCACGAGACGATCCCCGCTCTCTACGAAACCCGCCAACGCCAGGTGCTGATGAGCCCTGGCTCGCAATACTGGGCGCGCGGCCGCTATTGAGTTCACGCCTACCAAGAGTTTAGACGCAGACCCTTTTAACCACGGAAACGACCTTACGCCCCGGCTTCGGCCGGGGCTTTTTTCATGCGATCTCGATATCGAGCCCGAGGTCGAGCACGCTGGCGGAATGGGTCAGGGCGCCCACCGAGATCATGTCGACGCCGGTCGCCGCAATCGCCGCGACAGTGTCGAGCGTGATGCCGCCGGAGGCCTCGACCTTCATGCGGCCGCCGACCATCGCAACGCCCGTGGTCAGATCCGCAACGGACATGTTGTCGAGCATGACGATGTCGGCCCCCTCGGCGAGGACCTCCTCGAGCTGGGCCAGGGTATCGACCTCGATCTCGATCTTGACGAAGTTACCGGCCTGGCGCTTGGCCGCCTGCAAGGCGGGGCGAATGCCGCCGGCGACGGCGACATGATTGTCCTTGATCAGGATGGCGTCATCGAGCCCATAGCGATGGTTGCCGGCGCCACCGCAGCAAACGGCGTATTTCTCGAACGCGCGCAGGCCTGGCGTGGTCTTGCGGGTGTCGACGATCATCGCCTTCGTGCCCGCGGCCTTGGCTACATAGGCCGCTGCCAGTGTAGCGATGCCCGAGAGTCGGCCCATGTAATTCAAGGCGACACGCTCTGCCGAGAGGACAGAGCGGGCCTCCCCCTCGATGCGAGCCACAATGGCGCCGGGTTCGAGCCTGTCGCCGTCCGACATGGCGGCCTCGAAGCGAACCGACGGGTCGTATTGCCGGAAGGTTTCGCGGGCGAAGGGCAGCCCGGCAACGATGCCGCTCTTGCGCGCGGCGATCACCGCGCTTGCCCGCTTGCCGGCCGGAATCGTCGCAAGGGTGGTGATGTCACCGGCCCGKCCGAGATCCTCGATCAGAGCGGCACGCACCGCTTCGGTGATGAGCAGGGGATTGAGGACGGCTTGGCTCACGTCGGGCTCCGGATCAGGACAGGGCGCGGCGCGCGGCAGGCGGCGCCGATAATGTCAGCTTGCTGCGCGTCGCCAGCGCCGCGCTGGCTTGCGGAAAATCGCTGCGCCAATGGCCGCCACGGCTCTCGCGCCGGGCAAGCGCTGCGGCAACGATGATGAGAGCGGCGCTCGCCATGTTGACGAGCGTCGAACTGTCCGCAGCCTCGGCGATGGCCTGGAGCTGACGCGACGCGGCAAGCAGCCCTGGCCCGCCACGCACCACGCCGGCCCTATCCGACATGATCGCGCGCAAGCGCTCGATCGCGCGCTGGTCCGCGGCTGTCGGCAAGCAGGCTGCCGTGCCGCTCATGCGGACAGGCTTCCCCCTGGTTCTCATCACCAACGGGCGGCCCTTCAGGTGCTCGGCGACACGTGCGCCGAAGACCACCGCCTCCAGAAGGGAATTCGAGGCGAGACGGTTGGCACCATGCAAGCCGGTACTGGCCACTTCACCGGCGGCATAGAGGCCGGGAAGCGTCGTGCAACCATGAGCGTCCGTCGCCACACCACCCATGTGGTAGTGCTCGGCCGGCGCCACCGGCATGAGCTCGGTCGCTGGATCGATGCCCGCCTTGCGGCAGGCGGCGGTGACGGCGGGAAAGCGCTCGGAAAACTCCGTGCCGATCGCCGCCCTTGCATCGAGGAAGGCACCGCGCCCGGCCGCGATCTCGGCGAAGACGGCGCGCGCCACGATATCGCGTGGGGCGAGCTCGACGTCCTTGTGGGCAGCCAGCATGAACCGCTCGCCAGCGGCATTGACGAGAATGCCGCCATCGCCCCGGATCGCTTCGGTCGCCAGCGGGGCTGGGTCGAGCCCGAGCGCCAGCGCGGTTGGATGAAACTGCACGAACTCCGCATCGGCAATCGTCGCGCCGGCGCGTGCCGCCATGGCCAGTCCTTCGCCACGCGCCTCCGCCGGGTTCGTGGTCAGCGCGTAGAGATGGCCGATGCCTCCCGTGGCCAACACGGTCGCGACGGCATGAAATCGCGTCGCCTCGCGCGCCGCCCCGTGCTCGCCGCGCGCCAGCACACCCGTGCAGGCGCCATCGGTAAGAAGCAGGTCCTCGGCAATGAACCCTTCCCGGACGGTGATCGAAGGCGTCTGCCGCACCGTCGCAATCAGCGCCTGCATGATCGCGGCGCCGGCACCATCGCCGCCGACGCGGACGACACGATGCTCCGAATGCGCGGCCTCGCGCGACTGCACGAGTCGCCCGGCGAGATCGCGATCGAAGGGGACGCCATAGGACAGAAGATCATGGACGCGTTCGGCAGCCTCATTGGCAACCATATGCGCGACGGCCTCGTCGACGATGCCGGCACCCGCCGCGATCGTATCGGCAGCGTGTTTGCCGGCCGTGTCGCCCTCGGACATCGCCGCGGCAATGCCGCCTTGCGCCCAGCTCGAGGAAGAGCCCTCGCCGAGCGGGCGCGGCGCCAGCACCGTGCAGGGCAGCGGCGCCAGTTTCAAGGCCGTGAACAGCCCCGCCAGCCCGCCGCCGACGATGAGGATATCCGCTTGGATGTCAGGCATGAGGGCCAATCCGCCGCCAGCGCCCCTCCCCCTGAAGGGAGAGGCATGCGGGTTTACATCGTCAGGTTGACCATTCGCTCAACCGAGCGCCGGGCCTTCTCGGCCATCGCCGGATCGATCACCACCTCGTGCTGCATATAGACCAGCGACTCGAGGATCTTGGGCAAGGTAATGCGCTTCATATGCGGGCAGAGATTGCAGGGCCGCACGAATTCGACGCCCTTCGTCTCGGCTGCAACATTGTCCGCCATTGAGCATTCGGTGACGAGCAGGACGCGGCCCGGCAGCTCATGCTTGACCCAGTCGATCATGCCCTTKGTCGAACCAGCGTAATCGGCAACTGCCACGACTTCCGGCGGGCATTCCGGATGGGCGACGATTTTGATGCTCGGATCGGCCTCGCGGTAGCGCACGAGCTCTTCGGCGGTGAAGCGCTCATGCACCTCGCAGGCGCCTGCCCAGGAGATGATCTTCACCTTGGTCTGCGCCGCGACGTTCTTCGCCAGATACTGGTCAGGCACGAAGATGACTTCCGGCACGCCCAGGCTCTCGACCACCTGCACGGCATTCGACGAGGTGCAGCAGATATCGACCTCCGCCTTCACATCGGCCGAGGTGTTGACATAGGCGACGACCGGACGGCCGGGATAGCGCTCGCGCAACAGACGGATATCGGCGCCCGTGATCGAAGAGGCCAGCGAGCAGCCGGCCTTCATGTCCGGCATCAGCACGATCTTGTCGGGGCTGAGCAGCTTCGAGGTCTCGGCCATGAAATGCACGCCGCCCTGCACGATGACCTCTGCCTTGGTCTTCGAGGCCACCTTGGCGAGCTGCAAGGAGTCGCCGACGATGTCGGAGACACAATGGAAGATCTCCGGCGTCATGTAGTTATGGCCGAGGATGACCGCGTTGCGGACCTGTTTCAGCTYGTTGATCGCCTTGATCGTCGGCGCGAAGAAGGGCCACTCCACCGCCGGAATGACGGCCTTGACCTTCTCGTAGAGATGCGCGGTCGCGGCCTCGACCTCAGGCGTCCAGGTCAGGTCTGGCATCGGCAATGGTCGGAAGCGCGGATCGTCCCTGCGGCGCGCGACAGTGACCGGGGCGACAGCGTTGTCGGCCTCGAAGCCCCGAGTCTTTTCCAAGCCCAAAGACATGGCATCCTCCTCATCCCTGCGATGCCGGAGCTCCGCTCCGGGTCGCCGCCGGCCTGTTGCTAGCCAGCTATGCTCGTTTTGAGCATAAGGATATTAGCACGTCTCCCCGATGCTGACCAGCACTCGGCATCCCGCGCCAGCGCGCGGTCCTTCATGTGTTTGGGGAATATGGCAGGCAGTCAGGCGATGCCGCCGGTGACCAGCGCCAGGACGCCAAGACCGAGCACGAAGGCCAGGATCCGGGCGGGCATCCCGACAAGGGCGCCGGGCGGACGGCCCGTCACGAAACCAAAGACGACTTCGATGAGGCCGAGCCCGATCAGGACGAACAGATAGCGCGGGAAAGCTGCCGATCCCGCCAGCCATCCAATGTGAGCCGCGAGTGCGACAAGGCCTCCGAGGCCTGCGCCTGCAGCGAGGAAGAGCAGTTCAACCCGGCTGAAGCGCATGCTGTGGCTCAACGCCGACGGAAGTTCTGATTGCGCGGCGGCCCACCCGGAGCCGGTCCCGCCGTCTTCTGACGGAAGTTKATGCGGCCGCGATCAAGATCATAAGGCGACATCTCGACGACGACCCGGTCTCCGGCGATCGTGCGGATGCGGTTCTTCTTCATCTTGCCGGCCGCGTAGGCCAGGATCACATGGTCATTGTCGAGCTTCACCCGATAGTTTCCATCGGGCAGCACCTCGACCACCGTGCCGTCGAACTCGAGAAGTTCTTCTTTCGCCATTCCTTGGTCCTTCTTCTGCGCCTTGGGCGGACGACCGGATCAGAGGGATCCGCCGGCCCGATCGTCCCCTGGCTATCCGCGCGTCAGTTCGCGCGGCGCCGGGCGCCGCCATTGCGACGTTGCTCTGTTCTTTGCTGCAAGAACGCGACGCCGCCAAGTCCTTCCTTGCCGGCAACGCTGTCTTTTCGCGCCGAAGGCGCCTCAGTGCGCTGCGGCGGACGGTCATTGCGCGGAGTCTCGCTGCGCTGACCGGCGGCATGCTGGGGCTTGCCCGCCTGCTGCGGCTTCGCGCCCTGGCGCTGGCCCTGCGGCCGGCCATGATCGCGCCCGCCACCGGAGCCCTGGCCATTGCGGCCGCGACCCTGGTTCTGCGGCGGCTTCTTGGGCGTGCGACCATCCCAGTGCGGCACCTCGCCGACCGGGGTCAGCGAAACGCGGGTCAGCTTCTCGATCGCCGCCAGATCGCCGCGCTCTTCCGGGGTGCAGAAGGCAATGGCGACGCCGGTGGCACCAGCGCGCGCGGTGCGGCCGATGCGGTGGACATAGGTTTCCGCCACGTTCGGCAGGTCGAAATTGACGACATGGCTGACGCCGTCGACATCGATGCCGCGCGCCGCGATATCGGTCGCGACCAGAATGCGCAGTTCGCCATCACGGAAAGCGCCGAGAGCGCGCTCGCGCTGGCCCTGGCTCTTGTTGCCGTGGATGGCAGCCGACTTGATGCCGGACTGCTCGAGCTGGCGCACGACCTTGTCCGCACCGTGCTTGGTGCGCGTGAACACGATCGCGCGCTCCATCTCCGCCACGCCGAGCGTCTTCGCCAGCAGCGCCGGCTTGTGGCCGGGATCGGTGAAGATGACGCGCTGCTCGACCTTCTCGGCAGTCGTGGCAACCGGCGTCACCGCGACCTCGACCGGATTGGTCAGATAGGCCGAGGCGATCTCGCGGATCTGCTTCGGCATGGTCGCCGAGAACAGAAGCGTCTGGCGCTTGGCCGGGATCAGCGTCGCAATCCGGCGCAGGGCATGGATGAAGCCGAGATCAAGCATCTGATCGGCCTCGTCGAGCACCAGGAACTCGATCTCGCGCAGCGAGACTGCGCGCTGGTCGACGAGATCAAGCAGGCGGCCGGGCGTGGCGACGAGGATGTCGACGGTCTGGCMAAGCGCACGGATCTGCTTGCCGACTGGCACGCCGCCGAAGATCACGGCCGATTTGACCGTGGTGAACTGGGCGTAGGTGCGGATGCTGGTCTCGATCTGCGCCGCAAGCTCACGCGTCGGGCTCAGGATGAGTGCGCGCACCGAACGCGGCTGCATGCGCCGGGGGTTGTTCAGCAACCGGTGCAGCATCGGCAGCGAGAAGGCGGCCGTCTTGCCCGTGCCCGTCTGGGCCGCGCCGAACAGATCCTTGCCTTCGAGAATAGGGGGGATGGCCTGCGCCTGGATGGGCGTCGGCTTGGAATAACCTTCAGCCGCGAGCGCCTTGAGAAGCTGCTCGGCGAGGCCGAGGTCTGTAAATTGTGTCAAAACAGGTCTTTCTGAAGCCGAAACGCAAGGGGCGCATGTGGAAACCGGCTGCGCCACCGAATGGGTTCGGCATTGAAGTACGTCATTCCGCCCGGCGAACCGCTAGCCACTGCGCCGAAAGGTATTGTTGTAAAGGTATCGATAGAGAGAGCCGGGAGAGTGCGAGCACCCTCCCGGTCAGTATTCAGCCTCAGGCGACGACGAGGTTGCCGGCCGAGGACTTGCCGGTCTTGCGATCGGCGATCAGCTCGAAGGAGACGACCTGACCATCGCGAAGTTCGCGCAGACCAGCACGCTCGACAGCGCTGATGTGGACGAAAACGTCCTGGCCGCCGGCCTCAGGGGTGATGAAGCCATAGCCCTTGGTGGTGTTGAACCACTTCACGGTGCCCTTGTTCATAGGGTAGTCCTTACGTTTCAGATCCGCGTTCGTATGTGGAAGACACGACTTGACGCGCGGACGCCTCGCCGTGGCCTTGATAACGATGTGTGGTGGATCTGAATCGTGCCCGCCGACCGGGAAATCCCGCGCGGAGGATTGGCCAGAACCCGGCCGCATCTCGTCTTACATGGGCGGCACTAGCATAAATTGCAATGCGGGTCCAGCGCAGCGCCCTGATGCGCAACGGCGCCCCCTTCCCGGCATCCGCGCAAGACGGGAGCATCGGAGAAGGCGGCCCGCGGAGGCCCGCTCTGCGTCGAGGCTGCATCCCTCGACCCGTCGCATCAACGTCTTCGTCGGCGTGCCGACAGAATAACCGCAATGAGCGATGTCAATCGGCAGGCCGAACTCTTTGCCGATCTGGTCTTCGAACGGGGACTGCTCGCTTGCGCCCTGGAACGGATGCCTTCCGGGCCGCTCCTCAGCTTTGACGCGGCGGATGGTCCGACCAGGGGCCGTCGCTAGCGCTCATTCGATCTCGCCCAGAAGCCCGACGAGGCCGCCAAGATCCGCCAGGCGGCGATAGCGCTGCTCCGCGACCGGTTCCTCGGCATGTTCGAGCACCCAGGTCAGCTCATGCGGCACATGCACAGCCCAGGCCCCCGCCTGCAGCGCCGGCACGATGTCCGACTTCAGCGAGTTACCCACCATCATCGCATGTCTCGGCCCGTCACCATGACGCGCGAAGATGCGTTCATAGGTCGTGACACTCTTGTCGCTGACGATCTCGACCGCCTGGAAGAAATCGCCCAGCCCGGACTGGGCGAGCTTGCGTTCCTGATCGAAAAGATCGCCCTTGGTGATCAGGACCAACCTGTATTCGGAGGCCAGCGCCTCCAGTGTTTCCTGTGCCCCCGGAAGCGTCTCGACCGGATGCGCCAGCATCTCGCGCCCGGCGGCAAGGATTTCGGCGATGACGGAAGCCGGCACATTGCCGCCTGTGACCTCGATCGCGGTCTCGATCATCGAGAGCGTGAAGCCCTTGATGCCAAATCCGTAGAAGCCGAGATTGCGACGCTCGGCGTCCAGCAACCTGCCGGAGATTTCGGCGGCTTCGCCGTGCTCGCCGAGCAGGGCGACGAAACGCTCCTCCGTCAGCCGGAAGAACTGCTCGTTCTGCCAGAGCGTGTCATCGGCATCGAAGCCGATCGTGGTGAGCGCGCGAGACGGCACGGTTCAGCCCTTCAACTCGGAGATGAAGCGGTCGAGCTCGGCATTGAAGCGCGCCGCATCCTCGAAATAGACGGAATGGCCGGTTTCGGGAACGCTGACGAAGCGGCCCCTGGGAGCATGGGCAGCGACCGCCGCGACGCCACAAGGCGGGACGACGAGGTCGTCGGCGCCGGACAGGAACAAGGCTGGACAATCGAGTGCGGCGAGGTCGGACGGCGGGCGGTTGCGCGCCTCCCAGATGCGTTGCCGAACCAGCGCCTTGTCCAGACCTGCATTGATGCGGTCGATCGATTTGTAGAGTTCGTAGAGCGCCGGCAAGCGTTTCGCGAAGGCTTCGCCGCAGGCAGGATGGATACCGCTCCTGGCCCAACGCGGCAGTGTCTCATCGACACGCTGCTGCCAGKCCGCGAGTTCGCTCGAGATATTCCTTCCGGCCTTGCCGAAATCGAGCGTGCCGGTGGTGCAGGCCATGACGAGCCCGCTCACCCGACCGGGGTTCGCCAGCGCATAATCCACACAACTCCAGCCGCCCATGGATTGCGCGACCAGAACCGGCCGCTCCAACGACAGATGGGTGATCAGCGCGGCGAGGTCGCCGGCATAGTCTGCCGGATCGGGGCCTCCGGCCACCGGCTCCGACGGCGCGAAACCGCGATGAGCGAAGGTGACGCAGCTGTACTGCGGACTGAAATGAGCGACCTGCTGCCACCAGGACAAATGATTGCCGCCCAGTCCATGAGCGAAGACGATGGGCGGGCCAGAGCCCGTGACCTCGTAATAGAGCTTGCCGAAGGGGCGGGAGAGTTGGCCGATACGCGTCTGCATGGCGCGAAACTAGACCGGCGGCCGTTCTCGCGGCAATGCAGGATTGTCGGTCTCAGGCCGAGCATGGCGCAGGCCCGGGACCGACGTCCAGGAGATGGTCGGCTCGAGGCCGACCATCAGGATCTCCCTGCTCAGGCGTCCTTGGCCTTGATCGCGCCCAGTGCGGCTTGCGCCGCGGCCAGGCGTGCGATMGGCACCCGGAAGGGCGAGCAGGAGACGTAGTCGAGACCGATGCTCTCGCAGAAGCCGATCGAGGCGGGGTCGCCACCATGCTCGCCGCAGATGCCCAGCTTGATCCGCGGACGGCTCCGGCGACCGCGCTCGACCGCGAGCTTGACGAGTTCGCCGACGCCCTCCTGGTCGATGGTGACGAAGGGGTCGAATTCCAGGATGCCCTTGGCGGTATAGGAGCCGAGGAAGGAACCCGCGTCGTCGCGGCTGATGCCGAGCGTGGTCTGGGTCAGGTCATTGGTGCCGAAGGAGAAGAATTCGGCGCTGCGGGCGATCTCCTCGGCACGCAAGGCGGCGCGCGGCAGCTCGATCATCGTGCCGACCTGATAGGTGAACTCGGTCTTGCTCTCGCCGATCACGGCCTTCGCCATGGCGTCGATGCGGGCCTTGACGAGGTCGAACTCGGCGACGCCCATCACCAGCGGCACCATCACCTCCGGGATGACCGGCTTGCCGGTCTCGCGCGCCGAGATCACGGCGGCCTCGAAGATGGCGCGGGCCTGCATCTCGGCGATTTCAGGGTACGCCACCGCCAGCCTGCAGCCGCGGAAGCCGAGCATCGGGTTGAACTCGTGCAGCTCGGCCGCCCGGCGCCGGAGCACGTCCGGCGTCACCGCCATGGCGCGCGCCACCTCGGCGATCTCCTCGTCGGTATGCGGCAGGAACTCGTGCAGCGGCGGATCGAGCAGCCGGATCGTGACCGGCAGGCCCTGCATGATGGTGAAGAGCTCGACGAAATCCTGCCGCTGCATCGGCAGGAGCTTGGCCAGCGCGTCGCGCCGTCCCTTGTCGTCGCCGGCGAGGATCATCTCCCGCATCGGCAGGATGCGATCCTCGTCGAAGAACATGTGCTCGGTGCGGCAGAGCCCGATGCCCTCGGCGCCGAAATCGCGGGCCGCGCGGGCATCGCGCGGCGTCTCGGCATTGGCACGGACCTTGAGGCGCCGAACCTTGTCGGCCCAGCCCATCAGCGTGCCGAAATCGCCGGAAAGCTCCGGCTGTTGCATCTTGACCTCGCCAAGCAGAACCTGGCCGAGGGTGCCGTCGATCGTGATGAAATCGCCGGCCCGCAGCGTGGTCGGCCCCACCGTCAGCGTGCCCTTGGCATAGTCGACCCGGATCTGGCCGGCGCCGGAGACGCAGGGCTTGCCCATCCCGCGCGCCACGACCGCCGCATGCGAGGTCATGCCGCCACGCGTGGTCAAGATGCCTTCGGCGGCATGCATGCCGTGGATATCTTCCGGACTGGTCTCGACCCGGACCAGGATGACCTTGCGGCCTGTCTTCTTGGCAGCCTCCGCATCGTCTGAATTGAAGACGATCTCCCCGGCCGCCGCACCGGGCGAAGCCGGCAGGCCGGTCGTCAGCACGCGGCGCTCGGCCTTGGGATCGATCGCCGGGTGCAGGAGCTGTTCGAGGGCGCCGGGCTCGACGCGGCCGATCGCCTCCTCCTCGCCGATCAATCCCTCCTGTGCCAGATCGACCGCGATCCTGAGCGCGGCCTTGGCGGTACGCTTGCCGGACCGGGTCTGCAGCATCCAGAGCTTGCCCTCCTGGATGGTGAACTCCATGTCCTGCATGTCGCGATAATGCTTCTCGAGGATGCCGTAGATCCGGCAGAGCTCGGCATAGGCCGCGGGCATCGCCTTCTCCATGGAAGGCTTGTCCGAGCCGGCGGCCTGACGCGCCACCTCGGTGATGTCCTGCGGAGTGCGGATGCCGGCAACGACATCCTCACCCTGCGCATTGATCAGAAACTCGCCATAGAGCGCGTTCTCGCCGGTCGAGGGATTGCGGGTGAAGGCGACGCCGGTGGCCGAGGTCTCGCCCATGTTGCCGAACACCATCGACTGGACATTGACGGCCGTGCCCCAGGAGGCAGGGATATTGTTGAGTTCGCGGTATTTGATCGCGCGGGCATTCATCCAGGACGAGAACACTGCGCCGACGGCGCCCCAGAGCTGCTCCTGCGGCTCCTGCGGGAACTCGGCACCGAGCGCCTTCTTCACGATGTCCTTGTAACGACCGACAAGCACCTTCCAGTCATCGGCCGAGAGATCGGTATCGAGATGCAAGCCCTTGCGCTCCTTGTAGTCTTCGAGCGCCTCCTCGAAATGGCCGTGATCGACGTCGAGCACGACGTTCGAATACATGGTGATGAAGCGGCGATAGCTGTCCCAGGCGAAGCGGGCGTCGCCCGAGGCCTTCGCCACGGCCTCGACGGTGACGTCGTTGAGGCCAAGGTTGAGKACGGTGTCCATCATGCCTGGCATCGAGGCGCGAGCGCCGGAGCGCACCGACACCAGAAGCGGATTGGCAGGATCGCCGAAGAGCTTGCCGGTGAGACGCCCCATCTCGGCAAGCGCAGCCTTCACCTGCCCGGCGAGATCGGACGGGAAATTCTTGCCATTATCGTAATAATGGGTGCAGACCTCGGTGGTGATCGTAAAGCCGGGCGGAACCGGCAAGCCCAGATTGCTCATCTCGGCGAGGTTTGCACCCTTGCCGCCGAGCAGGTTCTTCATGCCCGCTTCACCCTCGGCCTTGCCGTCGCCGAAGGTGTAGACCCACTTCCCACCAGCCATCACAACTACCTCTTCATCCAGCCGGGCTCAGCAACGCGCCGGCGATCCAAAAGTTTCATGCGAAGCGCCGCCGGCAGAGACAGCCGGGCGGCAGGGACGGGCGAGGTCATGCCGAAAAGCGGATGAACAATCAATGAGCGAGGCTGCAGCAGGATTGCTGCAGATCTGCGACGCTCCTCAGCCACGCAAAGGGTTGCGCGCCGCACGCGGCCAACGCAGCGGCCAATTGACGATACGTTCGGGCAGGTCGTCCTCATCGACGTCATCTTCACTGGCGAAGACCCGGCCGCGCACGGAGACGCCGGCCGTGACGACCGTCTCGGGGTCGCCAGACACCAGCGGATGCCACCAGGGCAGGTCACGCCCCTCCCCGACCAGCCGATAGGCGCAGGTCGGCGGCAACCACGGCAGCGTGCGAACGTCTTCCGGGGTCAGCGTCACGCAATCGGGAACGAGCGTCGAGCGATGGGAGTAATCCTTGCAGCGGCATGTCCCGGCATCGAACAATCGGCAGCCAATATCGGTCGCGTGGATGCGGCCGGTATCGTCGTCCTCGAGCTTCACCAGGCAGCAGCGCCCACAGCCGTCACAGAGCGATTCCCACTCCTGCATGGTCATCTCGTCGAGCGTCTTGCTAAGCCAGAATGGCTCTGGCCGGATGGGTGCGTCCGTCATGAAGGCGCTTATGCGCCCTCGTGGGGTTCGTGGGAAGCGCCGCGATGCCGCGCATCCCAGCTGCACGTCGATCCGGGCGGACTGTTTCGCAATGGCACGGATCGTCTGGCGCGAAACCTGCTGTTCATCTGCTTAAAGGATGACACTGGCCTTCACGCGCGCGAAGGTCGATCCTATGTCCCTACCAAGGGGCACTTTGGGTTGCCAACACCATCCGGTCGCGGCAGGAGATAACCGCAGTTTTTCGTCAGGGTGGCCCGGGCGGCGATGGAGTTCAGGAAGGCAAACTGGACGACCCGTCTCAAGCGCTTCGCGCTTGCCGTCGATTCATGGATCGACGACACGCTCTGGGGCGCGGGCCGTCGCGCGGGCGAAGCCTATGAACGTTTGCGCAGCTATGCCGACCGGCTGACCGTCTCCGGCGGCAAGCGGCTCGCAGCGGAGTTCGCCAGCGAGGGCCTGAATGTCGGGATCGCCGGCGCTCTCGTCATGCTCATGCTCGCAATCCCGGCCTTCCACGAAGGCCGCGAGGAGGCGCTCAAGCATCAAGTCTTCGCGGTGACCTTCCTGGACCGATACGGCTCCGAGCTCGGTCATCGCGGCGCGCGCCATGACGATTCGCTGAAGCTCGAGGAACTGCCGGACCATCTCATCAAGGCCGTCCTGGCAACCGAGGACCGGCGCTTCTACGACCATTTCGGCATCGACATCTTCGGCACCTTTCGCGCGATCACCGTGAACGCGCGCGCCTCGGGCGTGGTGCAGGGCGGCTCGTCGCTGACCCAACAGCTCGCCAAGAACCTCTTCCTGAGCAATGAGCGCTCGCTCGACCGCAAGATCAAGGAAGCGTTCCTGGCTCTGTGGCTCGAATACAGGCTGACCAAGAACGAGATCCTCAAGCTCTATCTCGACCGCGCCTATATGGGCGGCGGCACCTTCGGCGTGGCGGCTGCGTCAGAATATTATTTCGGCAAATCCGTGAAGGATGTCAGCGTGGCCGAGGCCGCCATGCTGGCAGGACTGTTCAAGGCGCCGACCAAATATGCGCCGCATGTCAATCTGCCGGCAGCCCGCGCCCGCGCCAATGACGTGCTGAACGCGATGGTCGATGCCGGGTTCATGACCGCAGGCCAGATCGACAGCGCGAAGCGCAACCCGGCGACCCCGGTCGACCGTAAGCGCGACGTCAGCCCCGATTACTATCTCGACTGGGCCTTCGAAGAGGTTCGCAAGCTGGCTGATGAGGGCAAGATCGGCCCGGACCGGGTCCTGACCGTCAAGACGCCGCATGATCCGGCGATCCAGGATCGCGCCGACCACGCGATCGAGACGGTCCTGCGCCAACACGGCCCGGCCTATCATGCGAAGCAGGCGGCGACCGTGGTGATGGACCCTGACGGCGCCGTGCGCGCGATCGTCGGGGGGCGCGACTATGGTGCGAGCCAGTTCAACCGCGCGACGGCCGCAAGGCAGCCCGGCTCTTCGTTCAAGCCGTTCGTCTATGCGGCAGCACTCTCCGCGGGGCTCTATCGTCCTAACACGATCGTGACCGACCGCCCGGTCTGCATCGGCAACTGGTGCCCGAACAATTACGGACGCTCCTATGCCGGGTCGATGCCGTTGACGGTGGCGCTGGCGAAGTCGATCAACACGATCCCGGTGCAGATGTCGATCGCGATCGGCCGCGCCACCGGCGAGACCCACGAGGCGCGCGCGGCACGCATCGGCCGGATGAAGATCATCGAGACGGCGCACGCCATGGGCTTGACCACGCCGCTGACCGACACGGTCTCGCTGCCCATCGGCGCAGCCGAAGTCACGGTCATGGATATGGCCGCAGGCTATTCCGTGTTCGCCAATGGCGGGCTGCGGGCCAAGCCCTATGCCGCGATCGATATCCATAATTCGCAGGGCGAGCTGATCTACCGGCATGATCGCGACGACGGCACCGGCAAGCGCGTGCTGAGCGTCCAGGTCGCGCAGGACATGAACTTCATGCTGTCCAAGGTTCCGACCGAAGGCACCGGGCGTCGCGCCGCGCTCGACGGCGTCGTGACGGCCGGCAAGACGGGCACCACCAATGGCTACAAGGACGCCTGGTATGTCGGCTATTCCGGCAATCTGGTCGGCGCGGTGTGGTTCGGCAACGACGACTCGTCGGAGACGGCGAATATGACGGGTGGTTCCCTGCCGGCAATGACCTGGAAGGAGATCATGCAGTTCGCCCATCAGGGGCTGGAGCTGAAACCGATCCCGGGTGTCACGCCTGTGACCGACCCGAAGGTCGCAGCACTCGCCAAGGCCAATGCTCCGGCAGCCGATGCCGCAGCGCTGGGCGCCGGCGCAGGACATATGCCGCGCCAGTCCTTCGAGGTTCTCTCGGCGGTCGGCGCGATGTTCCGCACGATCGAGCCGGTGCGGGCGGCAGGACGGACGGCCCAGGCCGGCATCCAGGACCTGACGCCACCGGGTGGCGCAAGCCGCATCCGCTGAACAGGCTTAGCCGTGCGCCTCCTAACGCTCTCCTACATCATCGCACTCGGTGCCGGGCTCGGGCTCGCCTCGGCGCATTATGCCGTCGCGGAGCGCCCTCCGCTCGGACGGCTGCAGGTCGGTTCATGGACCGCCTGGCCGCGCAGCGGCGGGCGTGATGTCGATCCCTATATGCGGGCCTATCTGGCMCGCGGCGTGCATCTGCCCCTTGGCTCCGGCGAAGGGCTCGAGTTCATCGCCGAACGCGACGAGAGCGGCCAGGTGCTCGACGGGCGCTGCCGCTATCTCGTCACCGGAACGACGCCGACGACGCGAGGCTGGACACTGAACGTCACGGACGCCGATGGCCACGCCTTTCACCTGCCGCTCGAACGCAGCGGATTCACCGATGCCGAGATCGTGCGCGACGAGAGCGCCGGTGTCCGGGTGGTTGCCGGGACGACGCCGGAGGCGGGGAACTGGCTGCCATTGCCCATTCGCGGGCGGTTCCAGTTTCGGCTGAGGCTCTATGATACCCCGATCTCTGGACATGCCAGCGAACTGCGCCCCGAGTCCCTTCCCCGCATCGGCCGGATCGATTGCCGATGACAAGTTTCGAGCCCTCCCACGGTGTTTCCGGTCCGGTCGTCGCGAAGGCAAAGCGGGCGATGAATTGGCGTCTGCGCATCACGACCGCGATCCGCCGCTTCGCACTGGCGACGCTGGCCGGGCTGGTGCTGGCCGGAATCGTCCATATCGTGATCGTGCTGCTGATCCCGCTCTTGTCGGAGCGCGATGCGGCAACGGCTTATGCGGCCTTGGGCGCCGGGGGGCAGGCCGAACTGGTATCGGCGCAGACCGCAGGCCTGCCGGCCCCGCGTGATGCCGACCCTGCCCTGGTGACCGCCGTTTGCAGCTATGATCTGAGTGCCGGCCCGATGCGGGTGGTGGCTCGCGTCGGATCACTGCCGCTGGGACTATCGCTGCACCGGCGTGGCGGCGGTGTCGGCTACGCCATCACGGACCGGGCCGCGATCCGCGGGGTTCTGGAATTCGTGGTGATGACCAGCGAACAGCTCGACGAGCGATTGGCACGCGACGAGGAGGGAGAGACCACCCGCGAACTGCGTGTCGTGTCCGACACGGAGCAAGGCCTGATCGTCGCGCGTGTCCTGGCGAAGCTGCCTTCCGACCGGCCCGATGCCGAGGCGATGGCCAAAGGCGTCGCCTGCGGCCTGGCGGATTGATCAGCCCTTGTAGACCACCGGCCTGGACGGCTCGTCACTCCGGAAGGTGCCGATCAGCGGCAACTTGCAGAGGGGCCCGGCCTCGGCCTCGAGCGCCATGATGCTGCGTTCGGCCCTGACCGCGTCGCGCGCCGGCATCTCGACGACGAGATTGGCCAGCGCATAGCGGTAGCTTTCCAGCCGGAAGGCGACACGCTCGCAGACCCAGAGAATCAGGCCTTCATTCTCGATCACGCGCGCCAGGGCCGGATCGTTCTGATCGGGCGGCACGAGAGGCGATGCCTCCAGCGTCTTCATCCGGATCCGGTCTGCCGCTACCACCCTGGCTGCATTGCCCCGGAACGGCCCGATCAGCAGGCGGTCGGCGTGGGCATCCTCGGCCAGCCGATTGTAGCGCGAGGCCTGCGACCGAAAGGAGCCGGATATCAGCGACCGATGATAATCGGAGATGTTGCTGGACTGAGCGGCTGCCGGCAGGATTCGGGCATAGGCCAGATCGGAGACCTGGCGCTCGAAGACATTGCGTTCATGTGCCGGCATGACGAAGCGCCAGGCGCGATCGCGCAACTGCTCCTCGTCGTCTGTCATATGGAAATACGATACGGCCTCGCCACGTGCGATTGCGGAGCCGAGGCCGATGCTTGGCGCAATGGTATCGTTCCAGATACCGGGACGCGGGCGGCCGAAGTCGCCGCTGCCCGGCGCACAGCCCGCTGCCGACAGGGCCACCGCCAGAGCCCATTGCAGGCTCCCCCTGCCCGCACCGGAACGCATACGCCGCAACAGGAGCATCACGCCGGCTGCCTGACACTCTTCGGAGCGGACTTGGCACGGGACCGGGTGCTCGGCTTGCGCTCCGGCCTGCCGGAAGCGCGCGGCTCCGGCGGGCGCTCGTAGCGAACACCGGTGAAGAACAGGATCGTTCCGGCTTCCCGGGGAATGGCCGGGAGCAGGCCAGCAACCCTGCGCCGACGCGGCGCGAAAGGAATGACGACGGCCATGATGCGCCTCCTTGGTTGGCGCCTTGGTTGCGGTCGAGGCAGGGAACGGATGGCACGGCGCGGGCCGGCGCCGGCAGCCGAGGCCCTCAAACCGCATCAGGCCCCGACATGGTTAACGCCACATTAACGCGTCGGGCATAAGTTGACGGAAACCACCCGAGTCTCCGACGAGTTGTCAGTATGCCGTCCCGAATCTCCGCCGATCTTGCGCAGCTCGCTCGTCTCGCGCGTGACGGCGGGCTCGATCTCAGCCAGGTTTCACTGCGTGTGAAAGCCGATCTGCTGATGTCGACTGCCCAGCCCTCCAGCGAGGATCTGGAGGCGTTTCGGGAGATGGCACTCGCCCTGATTCCCGCCATCGATGAGGGCACAGCCATCATCCTGGCGCGCAAGCTTGCCGGGTGGCGCCATGCGCAGGCTGATGTCCTGCAGGCGCTCAAGGCACGCGGTGGGGCTGTTCTGTCGACGCTGATGCGCCATGGCGGCCCGATCTCGCCCTCCGAGCTCGAAGACATTGCAGCCCATGGCGACGCAGCAGCTGCCATTGTCGTTGCCGAACGGGCCGACCTGCCGGCCAAGGCCAGCCTGATGCTGGCGGGTCGGGGCGAGCGGGCAGTCGATCTGGCGCTCCTCGCCAACCCGTCCGCCCCCCTGCCCCGGCCCGTGCTCGACCTCCTGCTCGACCGGGCGCGAGACGATGCCGCCTATGTGCCGGGCCTGCTTGTGCGGCGAGACATCAACAGCGCAGATCTGATCCCGCTCTTCCTGCATGCCGGAGCCGAACGACGCCGCGCCACAATCGAATCGCTTGCGGCGCTGGAGGCGGTCAGCCCATCGGAGAGACGCCCGGCGCCGACGCCGGAGACCTTTGCAGGCTGGCTCGCCACCGCCGAACAGGATCGCGATGGCCTCTTCGGTGCGCTCTCGAGCCAGCTGGGCACGGGCATCCGTCTCGCCKAGGCAATGGCCCGCGATCACTCGCGCGACCTGACGGCACTGACCTTGATCGCCGGCGGCGTCAGCGTCGAGGACGCGACGCGCCTCCTGATCCGGCTTGGCGACGATGCCGCCCATTCGGTGGAGCGCATTTTCGCCCTGGTGGCGCTGATGCGCTCGGTCACCCCAGGGGTGGCCTATCGGCTCGTCATGCAGATATCCGGCGAGAGCAAGGGTCTGTCCAGCCRCAAGGGCCAGCACCAGCCCMTCCTCGACCCGAGTGGAACGCCTGCCCGTTCCGGCGCCGCCAGGCCCGAAACTCGCTCGGTCCTCGACGAGGTCAGACGCGGACTTCGCGGCGGGCGCGAGCACGGCTGAGCGTTCGTATACGCTGCCGGGGGTCAGCCCTCGGCAAGGGCCAGTCTGGGATCGCCCTTCCGGTTCTCGATCTCGACGAGCCAGAGGTCCGGATCGAAACGACGTTCGCGCTCCACCCGTTCCTCAACGCTTAGCGGGTCGGAATCGAGGATCAGCTGAAAGCGGCGTGCGCCGCTCTCGTCCGCCAGCGCCTGCGGCGCAGGCCCGTAGAGCGCGGCGGTGCCGTCAAGCCGGTCGAGTTTGACGAAGATCGCCCCGGCCTCGCTGGCACCGCGGCGGCGCAGGACGGCATCGAAGCCGTCGAGTGCCGCCTGCCGCAAATAGGCTGAGACCCAAAAATCGCTGGTAAGACGCGCCATCGTCGGAAGGTACGCGATCTGCCTCAGTTTTCCACGGTGCGGCGCGGCGAAGCCGGCTTGGCCGAAGCCACGCCCCGGATTTCCGCCGGAGGCCGCATGTCGACACCGTTGATCAGATCGGCGATCGGATCCCGGTCACGCACCGGGGCGGGAGCACGCTGTGCGGCCGCCTGGGCCGGCGCAGGGCGCGGGGCCGCATTGACGGATGCCGGTGGACGCGGCGCCGCTTCACGAGCCGCCTGCGTCAAGCCGCCCGGGCGCGAAGGGGGCAATTGCGCGGGCTCCGCCGGAACGGATGCGGCCGGAGCGGGAGCGGCAGGGGCCTGCTCGGTGCGCCGCTCCGCGTTGCGCGGCGACGGGGTGGCCGTCGTGGATTGTGAGAGGATTGGCGAGGGATGACGCGCCTTCTGAAACAGGAGCGCGTTCATCAGGATGGCCGCGGCGGCAGCCGAGAACAGGGTCAGGATCAGGCTACGACCCGGGCGACGCAAGGTTGCGCGCCAGATCCGCATCAGGAAGGACGCCTTGCGGCGAGCCGGCGGGGCGCGTCTCGCCGGAGCGGACAGGGTCGCGTTCGAGTGAGCGCGGGCTGCGAGTGTGACGGACATGGTCGGCTCTCGATCAGGCAGTCAGACGATAGGGTTCTTTGGTTTCGAAGCCGCGGCGCGGCGCTCGGGCGAAGGTAACGATCTTTGCGGGCTCGGAGGCCTGGGCGACGCCGCCAACCGGTAACCTCACCGAGACGCGCGTGCCGACACCTGKAGCGCTCTCCACCGTCAGGCGGCCACCATGCAGGCCGACGAGGCCACGCACCACCGACAGGCCGAGACCGGTGCCCTCATAGGCGCGGTCATAGGAGCCCTTGGCCTGGAAGAAGGGGTCGCCCAACCGTGGCAGATCCGCGGCCGCAATGCCGATGCCGGTATCGGACACCGAAAGATCGAGCATATCGCCGTCACGCACCACGGCCAGCGTGACCCGGCCGCCAGCCGGCGTGAACTTGATCGCGTTCGAAAGCAGATTCAGCAGGACCTGCTTCAGCGCACGACGGTCGCCACGCAGCAACGGCAGATCCGGGCCGATGACGCGTTCCAGGGCAACCTTCTCCGCTTCGGCACGTAGCGCCATCAGCCTGCAGCCGTCCTGGGCAAGTTCCGCAAGATCGAGCGGCTCCTGCTCGATCGCCATGACTCCGCTCTCGATCTTGGAGACATCGAGCAAGGTATTGACGACATCGAGCAGGTGATGGCCGGAAGCATGAATGATATTGGCGTATTCGAGGCGCTTGCCAGCATCGAGCAGGCCGTAACTGTCGGTTCCCAGCATTTCCGAGAAGCCGATGATCGCGTTCAGCGGTGTGCGCAGCTCATGGCTCACCGTGGCGAGAAACTGTCCCTTCTMGTCGCTCGCACGGACGGCCYCGGCATGGCCGCGCGCCCGCTCTTCGTCGAGCGCACGACGCGCGGTGACGTCGCGCATGACGCAAACGACCGCAGCCCCGTCCCGCGGCCCGGCATTCGCGACGCGATGCGCCTGCATCTCGAGCCAGAGGGCCACCGGAGAGGACGGCGTTCCCGGCTCGTCCTGGCGCGGCACGAACAGCGTGCGGAAGCAGGCGCTCGCTGTCCCGTCACCGTGCGCGGCATCGCTGAGCGCCTTGAGGAAAAGGGGGCGGTCGGCGACATGGACACGCTCGAGCAGCCCTCGCCCGATCAGCTCGCGCGGCTCTGCGCCCGTCAAGGAGGCCGAAGCCGCATTGGCGAAGACAACGGCGCCGGTCGCATCATGCCAGGTCACGAGGTCTCCAACATGGTCGAGCAGGAGCTGCGCACGCACGCCGGAGGCGCGATGTTCGCGCATCTCGTCGTCACGCCGCCACAGGAAGCCGAAGGCAACCACCGAGACATGCAGGATTGCGGCAGCAGCCAATAGCGGCATGGCAGCGGAGACCCAGGGAGCCGACTCCGCGGACAGGCCGAATGCATGCACGATTGCGACCGAAGCCAGGGCGCCGGCAGCGATGGCGCCGGCGCGGGCAACATAAGCCCGCGAGCCGAAGAACATGGCCTCCGCCGGAATGGCGGCGAGCCACAGCAGGAGTGGCGACGCGATCCCGCCGGTCATGCCGGAAAGCGCGACGATCAGGAGCGCCAGCGCTGCGGCCGAAATGCAATGGGCGAGTTCGAGCCGCCCGCTGCGCGAGAGAATGAAGACAGCCAGCAACGGAAGCGTCACCGCAATCAACACAAGCAGTTCAAGCGCGCCCATCGTACCCCGCCAGGCGAGATAGGCCGGAGCCAGGCTCAGGGCCACCGCGCCGAGCGTCAGCCGCGTCAGCATGAAGCGCTCGTGGCGGATGCGCTCAACGGAATTCGGCAGCACCGATGGATGAACCATCGCCGCTACCTGTGTCCTGATCGCCGTCATCGTGATGGGAAAACGCAACGCTCACCTCGGCAGGCCGACTTGCCTGTAACATCCCGATCCTTGCCGAGCCGGGTTTAAGCGGGGTTTAAGGCGATTGCCGACCGAACGCGCCGAACCTGTTCCGCGGAGAGAAATTCGACAAATTGTACAGATAGTTAGAGCAGTTCGGCCGACGAATTTCATCCATTTCGATGTTCGCAGCAGGGTGAACGGAAGCTGAAGATAGAGCTGCGCCTTCGATTCAAATGCATTGCTTACAAATGACGCGATCTTTTGAGATCCGGATCTAGGATGTCTTCGGGATCAGGGGCGAGCCGGCATTGCCGGCAACCGGGGAAACGAGCGATGGCCTATCTTCTGCGCAGCCTGGCGGTGATCGGGGTCATCGCCCTCAACTCACCCGTCCATGGCGGCAAAGCCGAAGATGGCGGCGCGGCTGATACCCTGCGCAACGTGGCGAAGGCTGCGAGCCAGGTCGATGTCAGGACAGTGGCGAATGGCGCCATGGCCGCCCGTGAGGCCGCAGAGATCCTGGCTGGTCTCGATCCGGAAACGCGCTCCCGCTTCCTGGCGCTCACGCTCAGTGCAGCAAACCAGAAACCTCTGGCCACTACCCGCTAGCAGACTCGCACCTATATCTTGAAGGGCGAGCGCTTGACGGGGGGCGCCGGTCGGCCGAAGACGCTCGCCGTTGCCGCCCCGCCCATGGCGCGGCTMCGAGCGGACAGGACATGAGCGCAAGCCTCGACGAGATCATCGCCAATTTCGAGCTGCTCGAAGAGTGGGACGACCGCTACCGGTATCTCATCGAGCTCGGCCGCAGCCTCGCCCCGCTGCCGGAAGAAGCGCATAACGACGACAACAAGGTCCGCGGCTGCGCCAGTCAGGTCTGGCTGGCGGCACGCAGGGAAGGCGGCCCCGGCGCAGGGACGCGCCTGCATTTCCTGGGGGACAGCGATGCCCATATCGTACGTGGCCTCGTTGCGCTGGCACTCGCGATCTATTCGGGCCGCACCGCCCAGGAGATCCTCGCGACGGACGCATTCACGATCTACCAATCCCTCGGGCTCGCAGCCCATCTGACGCCGCAACGCTCKAACGGCGTGCGCGCGATGATCGAACGCATCAAGACGGATGCCCGCAGGGCGGTCGCCTAAGACTGCTCAAGACCGAATGCGGCGGGCGCAGTGAAAGCTGTCGCGCGGCCGGTTAAGCCTCGCCTCCTGCCGCTTCCTCATTTGCTTCGCTGGGGGATGTCGGCGCCCCCAGGCGACGGCTGGGACCGATGAGCCGAGGCACGACGCGATCCCCGCCGAGCACGCCGGCAAGCGGCAGCGCCATGAAAAAGGCCGCCGGGAACYCGGCGGCCAGACGAACTGTTTGGTCGCAAGCGCTGCCCACATTGGCAGCGCCGTCCTCCGCGACAAGCAATCAGCGGCGCTTGCGGCGCTGCTGACCCAAGCCCATTTTCTTCGCCAGCTGCGAGCGCGCCTCGGCGTAGTTGGGAGCCACCATCGGGTAGTCGGGCGGCAGACCCCACTTTTCGCGATACTGCTCGGGCGACATATTGTACTGCGTACGAAGATGACGCTTCAGCGACTTGAACTTCTTCCCGTCCTCAAGGCAGATCAGATAGTCGGCCGTGATGGATTTCTTGACCGGAATGGCCGGCTTGGGCGCCTCGGCAGGCACAACCGGCGCAACACCACCAACAACGCGGCTCAGGGCGGCATGCACATCGCTGATCAAAGCGGGCAGTTCGGACGTAGGAACAGAATTGTTCGACACATAAGCGGACACGATGTCCGCGGTCAGCTCGATGAAATCCGAGCCGTCGTTGTCGGTCATGGCGAAAATACTCCTTATGTGTTCTTGGACAAAAAAATCGTCGGATCGGCCTGAACGTCCCGCGACTGAAGCCTTCGTTCTTCCAGCCCAGCAGCTGGTCAAGAGCTGCCCAAGCCAGAATCACAAAAAGCGAGACGACGAGGAAACGGTTTAATGCATAGAAAACACTCTCGCAAGACAATAATCGATCGCATGAATACATTCAAACGCCCGACTTACTGCACCCACGAACATTGTTCATAGCGTCCGTATTGTGTCGCGGCCATGATCATRCTCGGTCTGGTTGTCTTGCTCGCGCCACACACCGGCCTTACCTGTTCATTGCGCGCGCGAAGTACCCAAGTGTCCTATGCCTACCCGGATTTGAACTCCGAACCTTCGTGAACATCGCAACAAACGACGTTGACTACGCAACGATACCCACATCGCCCTCAATCCTTAACGCCATCTTAAGACAGTGCGAGCCCTGCCGTGACCAAACGCCTCCCCTTGCCTCCCCGTGCCGAGAAGCGGCCGGAGACCCGTACCGTTCACGGAGTTGCGCTGAGCGACGCCTATGGCTGGCTCAGGGCCGAGAACTGGAAGGATGTTCTCCGGGACCCCGGCAAACTGCCTGCAGATATTCGCGCCTATCTTGAAGCTGAGAACACCTATTGCGCAGCATTGATGGCACCGACGCGTGCTCTGCAGCGCGATCTGGTCAAGGAAATGCGCGGCCGGATCAAGGAAGACGATGCAGCCGTCCCACAGCCGGACGGCGCCTTCCTCTATTATTCGCGCTATCGGCGCGGCGGCGAACATCCTCTGATCTGCCGCAAGCCGCGCATCAGGCCCGAAAAGGGCGAAGCCCGCGAGCAGCTCCTGCTCGATGCCGACGCCCTGGCAAAGGGCAAGGACTTCTTCGAGCTCGGCGACGCGGCCCACAGCCCCGATCACAGCTTGCTTGCCTGGAGTGCGGACGAGGCGGGCTCGGAGCTCCACGACATCAAGGTCCGCGACCTTGCCACCGGAGCGGATCTGGACGACCGGATCACCGACACCACCGGCGACATCGTCTGGGCGCCCGATTCACGCTCCTTCGCCTATGTCCGTCTCGACGCCGATCACCGCCCGTCGCAGGTCTTCCGCCATCGACTTGGCACCGGGATGGACGAGGACGAACTCCTGCATGACGAGCAGGATGCAGGCATGTTCGTCGATATCGACGAGACCCAGTCCGGCCGCTTCCTGCTGATCTCGATCAGCGATCATGAAACCTCGGAGACCCGCTTCGTCGATCTTGCCGCACCGCAGGCTGAGCCGGTCCTGATCGCGCCGCGCGAGACGGGCCGCCAGTACAGCGTCGAGCATCACGGCGACGACTTCCTGATCCTGACCAATGCCGATGCCGAGGACTTCAAGATCGTCTCGGCCCCGCTCGCATCCCCATCGCCGGAGAATTGGCAGGACCTGATACCGCACCGATCAGGCCGCCTGATCCTCAGCCATCTCTGCCTGAAGGATCGGCTCATCCGGCTCGAACGCGAGGATGGCCTGCCGCGCATCGTCATCCGCGACCTCGCCAGCGGCGCCGAGAGCAGCATCTCCTTCGACGAGGAGGCCTATGGTCTCGGCCTCGATGCCGGCTACGAATTCGAAACCGACACGCTGCGCTTCCTCTATGCCTCGATGGCGCGCCCGGCCGAAACCTACGACTACAACATGGCGACGGGAGAGCGGACGCTGCTGAAGCGCCAGGAGGTTCCGTCCGGCCACGATCCGGCGGCCTATCGGGTGCGACGCGTCTTCGCGACGGCGAAGGACGGAGCCAGGGTCCCTGTCTCGCTTCTGCACCGGGCCGACCTTGCCCTCGATGGTTCAGCGCCCTGTCTGCTCTATGGCTACGGCTCCTACGGCGCGGCCATGTCGGCCTCGTTCCGGACCAATCCGCTCAGCTTGGTCGATCGCGGCTTCGTCTATGCCATTGCCCATATCCGCGGCGGCACCGACAAGGGCTGGCGCTGGTATCTCGACGGCAAGCGCGAGAAGAAGACCAACACCTTCACGGACTTCATCGCGGCGGCCGAGATGCTGGCCGATACCGGCTTTACTGCACGCGGCCGCATCGTCGCGCAGGGTGGCAGCGCCGGCGGCATGCTGATGGGCGCAATCGCAAACATGGCCCCGGAGCTGTTCGCCGGCATCATCGCCGAGGTCCCCTTCGTCGATGTGCTCAACACGATCCTTGACGACACGCTGCCGCTCACCCCGCCGGAATGGCCGGAATGGGGGAACCCGATCCGGGACGTCGAAGCCTTCCACATGATCAAGAGCTATTCGCCCTATGACAACGTCCAGGCGCAGGCTTACCCGCCGCTGCTCGCGATGGGCGGGCTCACCGACCCTCGTGTGACCTATTGGGAACCGGCAAAATGGGTCGCGCAACTGCGCGCGACCATGACCGGCGGCGGGCCGGTCCTGCTGCACACCAATATGGAGGCCGGCCATGGCGGCTCGGCCGGGCGCTTCGACTCGCTGAAGGAGGTGGCGCTGGCCTATGCCTTCGCCATCCACACGATCCGCGAGGGATGGCCGGAGCAAGCGGCCGCCAAGAGCTGATCAGCCGCCAAGCCTGCTCTTCTCGCTGGCGAGATAGGTCTTGAGCTCGTCCATCGAGGCGAACTTGTACTCGCCATCGGGCGTACGAGCCTGGATGGAACCATCAGCATACATCGTGAAATGCGTGTCGCCGACCTGATAAGCTCCGACGACGCCCTCGTCGGAGGTCGCCGGGCCGGGCGGCTCGGGAACCGTTTCCGTCTCTTCGCCGGAGATTGCCTCCTCGGCTTCATCCAGCGGCTCGCCCTCAGCCTCGGTCTCCTCGAAGACCGGCTCGATCCGAGATTCCGCCTCAGTCGTGTCCGGTTGGACCTCCGGCGCATCCGCACTCTCGACATCCGGCTCCAGCCGTGGCGCTCCGCTGGTCAGCGGCGGCCAGCGCGGTATCGTAGGCTCATCCGCCACTTGCTCGGGCTCGCCAAAAGTMGGCTCACGCCGGCCGAAGGCCGGTGCCATCCAGGCGGCGGCCTCGTCGATCTCGCGATCGCGCTGATCGAACGATGTTTCTCCCGCCGGCAGATCGGGCTCCGGTTCGGGCTCGAAATCGGGTTCCGGGCGCTGCGGACCGAACGAGAGATGCTGGCGCAAGGCGCCGAAATCATCGGCTTCCACGGGGGGCTTGGCCTCCTCCGGGCGCGGCCTCTCGACCTGCGGCCACCAGGCTGGCGCTTGAGGCGAACGCAGGTCTTCGTCACCCGCCACAGCGCCCGTGTCGGCGTCCTCGACCTCTCCGGCGGCTTCGTCCTCATGCTGCGTCACGAAGGAAGCGGCAATCGACGGGGTGACAACGTCCGGCGCAAGCTCGGGCAGCACCGCTTCCGTTTCATGCGGCTCATGCAGTTCGGCCGTGGGGGCATCCGCCCTGCCCTTTTCGGGCTCCTCGACCGCGTCAATGGCCTCCTCACGCCGGTCAGCGGGCAGCTCCGAGGGGTGCGTGATCTCATCGAACAGATCGCTGATCACAGGCTCAGGCAAGTCCTGGGCGGCAGCGGGAGCATCCTCAGCGCCACCGCGCATTGAAGCTGCCAGGGCCCCGCCGGCGGCGACAAGCCCGGCCCCTGCTGCCACGGTGCCAAGGCCCGGAAGCGTCGACCGGGCTTCGCCCGGGATCGTCCGTACATCGTCATCCATCTCCACCGATGCCCGCGCCGCGTCAGCGGCGGAAGGCCCGGCTGAGGCCACCGTCAGCGCACCGGCAATCGCCACCCTGACGCGGCGCAGTTCCACCAGGACCCACGACAGGGCAAGCAGGATGATCCCAGCAGCGACAGCCACGCTGCCGGCTATGACCAGGGTGAAGCCCCGCTCGAGCACGAGGTAGGGCCAGCCATTAACGATGGCAGCGATGCCACCGGCAAAGAACCCCAGGCCCAACAGAACGAAGATCGTTATCAACGCAGTACCCTCAGTATCCACCGGAGGCAGGCGGCTTCATCGCCTCTCCGATCATCTTCTAACTTATTGAATAAGAGACTGTTTCACAATTCGCACTGAACTATGCCTGCAAATGGCCTGTTCATTGTGCCCCGTCCCGCATGTTTCGGGCCGTTTGCTCCGACGCAATATCATGGCCCACGGCGCGCCAAGCCGGTTGCCGGCCGGAAGCGGGAGGCTTAACTATCGCGTGGAATGGCGGCTGATCCGCCGGGCTGGCAAGTCCCAAGCCGTTCATGACGAAGCCATTCTCAGCAGTGTGATTTGACAGCCTAAGGAGAGGCCAAATGACCTTTACCCTTCCCGATCTGCCCTACGCCCATGACGCGCTCCAGCCGTTCATGTCGCGGGAGACGCTGGAATATCACCACGACAAGCACCACCAAGCCTATGTCACCAACGGCAACAACGCGATCAAGGGCACCGAATTCGAGGGCAAATCGCTCGAAGAGATAGTCAAGGGCTCCTACGGCAAGAACCCGGCTGTCTTCAACAATGCCGGCCAGCACTACAACCACCTCCATTTCTGGAAGTGGATGAAGCCCAATGGCGGCGGCAAGCTGCCGGGCGCGCTGGAGAAAGCCGTCGTCGATTCGTTCGGCTCCGTCGACAAGTTCAAGGAAGACTTCGTTGCGGCTGGCGTTGGCCAGTTCGGCTCCGGCTGGGCCTGGCTCGAGGTCAAGGGCGGCAAGCTCGCGATCAGCAAGACCCCGAATGGCGAGAGCCCGCTGGTTCACGGCGGCACGCCGATCCTCGGCGTCGATGTCTGGGAGCACTCCTACTACATCGACTATCGCAACCGCCGTCCCGACTACCTCAAGGCCTTCCTCGAGAGCCTGGTGAACTGGGACTACGTTGCTGAACTCTACGACGGCGCCAAGGCCTGACGGCAGCGCAGTCGTGACCCTATGCGACGGGGCCCTTTCGGGCCCCGTTTTGCATTCTTGGTAGGGTGACGGTCAGGCCGCCACGCTGTGCAGGAATTGGTCGACCGTCGCGCGCAGTCGCAATGCCTGGGCCGCAACCTCGCCAGCGGCATCCCGAACCTGCCCCGCAGATTGTCCGGTCTCCTCGACGCTGTCCGCGAGCACGCTGAGATCGCTCGACACCGACAGCGCTGAAGAGCTTGCCATCGCAACGCCGCTGGCAATCTCGCCGGTCGCGATCGCCTGCTGCTCGATCGACGTTGCGACCGCGTTCGTGAAGTTCTCGATCGCGCCCATTCGGTTGGCGATGTTCAAAATGGCGCCGACGACCTCACCGGTCGCCCCCTGGATGGCGCCAACCTGTGTCACGATCCGATCTGTTGCATCCGCCGTCTGCGCCGCAAGACTCTTCACCTCCGACGCAACGACCGCGAAGCCACGCCCAGCGTCGCCGGCGCGCGCAGCCTCGATCGTCGCGTTGAGCGCCAGCAGATTCGTCTGTGCGGCGATATCCCGGATCAGATTCACCACCTCGCCGATCGCGCGAGCCGTTTCGTCCAGCGCTTGTACCGAACCCGCGGTGTCGCGCGAGGCTGAGGCTGCCTCGACGATCTCGGTGCGGACATGCCGGATCTGAAACTCGACCTCGCGGATGGCCGCGCCCATCTCTTCGGCGGCCTGTGCGGCGTTCTCGACATTGGCCGAGGCCCCGTGCGAGTTCTGGGCGGCGCGGGCCGCACGTCCCGACGACTCTGCCGCAACACGCGCCAGGCCATCCGACGCTTCGCTCATCCGTTCGGCGTTGTTCTTGAATGCCTCCAGCGCGGCACTAACCTCGCCCCGGAACAGGGCAATCGATTCGTCGACGCGGCGCTGCTGGTAGCGGCGTTCGGCCTCGGTGACGTGCTGGGCCTCCTGGAGGGCCGCACGCTCTCCCAACCGGACCTTGAGCACGCTGAGCGCCTGCGCGATCGCGCCGATCTCGTCCCTCCGGTCTGCCGCGTCGATCGGTGTATCGAGCTTGCCGTCGGAGATGCTGACGATGGCCTGGGTCATGCTCTTCAGCGGCCGCATCGTGCGCGACAGGGAAACCCAGAGCAGTGGTCCGAGAATGAGCAGGATCAGAACGCCGATGCCGATCGTGACGAACTGCTCAAAGGAGGCCCGCGCATTGAGGCGCGTCTTGTCGAACCGGACGGCGACATAGCCGACCTGCTTCTGGTTCGGCCCAATCCGCACCGAACGAAGCTGGACGAGGTAGACATTATCCTCAAGCTGAAGAGTATCGCGCTCCTTCAAGGCATCCCAGGGCTCGCGCCCAAGTGCCGCCGCCAATGAGCGTGGGGTGAGCGAAAGCCTGCTCTCGGTCGATTCGCCGGCGCTCGCCAGGGCAACGATGTCATCGGCGACGAAGCCGGCATTGAAATCGGGGTCCTGACGCAGCGATTCGAGGATGTATCCCAGTGTCGTGGTGTCACGGGACAGAATTAGCGCCGGAGCGGCATTCGTGACCATGCTGGTCAGCGCAGCGATCTTGTGCTCGAGATCGTCGCGGGTCTGGGCCTGATTATAGCGTGATGCCACGATCACGAGGATGAGGATGGCCGCCGCGACGATGGCAATCGCCGCCCCAGCGATCCTGCTGCCGAGCGAGAGCGAACCGCGTGTTCCAGCCGAGCGCTTCGATGCAACCATCGCGATCGCCCCAGATCGCTTCAACCATGCCATAGCGCCGAGATCTCCGCCGGAGGCTGCAAGGGTAGGATCCGAACGGACCGGTGCTTACAAACTGAGCGATCACGGTAAATTTTCGATTGCGTAGGGTTAGCTTCGCGGCAAAGTTTTTAGCCGGCACCGACCTGTGGTCAAAACAGCTCCGAGAAGCGCGCAATTCTGAAGCCCGGCGGAGGCACGAACGCGGCAAGGGCAGCGTGTTCGAGCGCGCGCGTGGCGATCACCGGATCGAGCCGCGCCAGTTCGTCATCGATATGTCCGGGATGACACATCACAAGATGTGCCGCTCCGGGCGCGATCAGGAAATGGCGCAGATCCGCGCCGAAGTCGCGTTCGGAATCGAATGGCGAAACGCCAGAGAAGCCCCGGTTGACCGGGATCCCGCGCCGCAAGGCCTGCGAGCGCAGGCCCACGGCCAGACCAGCGATCACCAGTGCCTTGCCTACCGCCACCCCGCGCTGGCGGATCGCCCGGGCCGAGTCGGCCGGATCGCGCAGATAGACCGTCCCTTCCGGGTAGTGGCGCTGGATCGCCCGCAGCACCGCTCCGCGGACGCCCGGCAGCACGTGGACGTGCTGATGGCCGTCGACAAAATCCGGTGCGTGGCCCAGCGCGTCCTCGAAGGCTTCGAGCTGACGGCCGATCTCGCCCGCGATCTCGGCGCGGGCTGCGGCCGAGGTCGCCGCCGCCCGCGCGAGATCGCCGAGCCTTGGGAACATGCCCGCTKGCGCGACCCGATGCATCGGCCCAAGCGGGGCAGCGCAGGTCAGATTGAGATGCAGCCCGAGATCAGCCCTGCCGGAAAAGCTGCCCAGTTCGGAGGCAAGGCGCTGCCAATGCGGCCGGTTTGTCATTGCGCCCGTCGCCGAGAGCTTTCCAAGCGCAAGCAATTCCAGGATCGAACGGCTGACGCCTTCGGTCATGGCAAAATCATCGGCACAAAGAACGAAACGGATCGTCATCGATTTCGTTGTCCAGGGTTCATCCGCGATGGTGTAAGGGGCCCGTCGTAGGACTTGTGAGCACAACAGCTTTACGGTTCTGTGCCCATCGCGTCACCCGTGTCGAGCCCGGCTTCGCCGGAAGGCGGGGCCGGCCCGTCCTGGCCGGATCAAGAGGTCAGTCGTGTCGGAAACTTCGCCCGCTCCCAGCCTCGCAGTGCAGCGCCCCGCGCCTGCCCGGCCGGAGCTCTCCATCGTCGTCCCCGTTCACAACGAGGCCGATAATCTGCCGCTTCTCGTCGAGCGCCTGAAATCCGTGCTGACAGGCGTGGTTTCGTCCTGGGAAATGATCTGCATCGATGACGGCAGCCGCGACGGCTCGCTCTCCGTGCTGCGCCTGCTGAACGCCAGCGACCCGCGCATCAATGCCGTGTCGTTCAGCCGCAATTTCGGCAAGGAGATCGCCATCGCCGCCGGGCTCGACCATGCTTCGGGCGATGCGGTGGTGATCATGGACGCCGATCTGCAGCATCCGCCGGAAACCATCCTGACCTTCMTCGCCAAGTGGCGGGAAGGATATCTCAACATCTACGGCCAGCGCGCCGACCGCTCGGGCGAGAGCCGGCTGAAACGCGGCTTCGCCAAGGCTTTCTATCGGGTCTTCGCCAGTTTCGGCGAGACGGAGTTGCCGGAGGGCGCGGGCGATTTCCGCCTGCTTGACCGCCGTGTTGTGGACGCATTGCGCGCCCTGCCGGAGCGGGCACGGTTTTCCAAGGGTCTCTATGCCTGGGTCGGCTTCCCCTCGACCGGCGTGACCTTCGAAGTCGCCGAGCGCCAGCACGGCGTCACCAAGTTCAGCTTCCGCAAGTTGTTCAGCTTCGCCTTCGACGGGTTGTCCTCGTTCTCGACCGTGCCGCTCAAGATAGCGACCTGGACGGGGGTGATCATCGCCCTGATCTCGACCTTCAGCGCCTTGTTCTTCCTGTTGCGGACGCTGCTCTACGGCACCGACCTGCCTGGCTTCCCTTCGCTGATCGTGTCGATCATGTTCTTCTCGGGCATCCAGCTGATTTCGCTCGGGCTGATCGGCGAGTATGTCGGACGCATCTTCGCGGAAGTGAAGCGCCGGCCACTCTACCTGATCGGCGAGCGGGTCGGTTTCAACGCGCGCGCCGTCGATCATCCGCGCGGCGACGCATTGCCGCCATTGATCCGCTAAGAATGGTGCAGACGATTCGGCTTGTTCCGGCGCAGGCGAGCGCGCCTTGGGGCAAGAGCGAGGCCTGGAGTTCGAGCATGACGCCGTCCGCACGCCGGAAACCACATCCCGGCCTCATGCGCTGATGTTCAGGAAGATCCTGTCCGTTGGCGGCTTCACGCTGCTCTCCCGCCTGAGCGGTTTCCTGCGCGACATCGCTCTCGCCGCCGTGCTCGGCGCCGGCGCGATGATGGATGCTTTTTCCGTCGCGTTGCGGCTGCCCAATCATTTCCGCGCGATCTTCGGCGAGGGCGCCTTCAACCAGGCCTATATCCCGGCCTATGCGCGCATCAGGCAGCAGACCGGAGACGCCGCGGCGGCGCTCTTCGCCAACCGCGTCTTCACGCTGAACCTGATCGTGCAGGTCGTTCTGCTCGCACTCGCCCTGCCCCTGATGCCCGAGGTCGTGCGCCTGCTCGCGCCCGGCTTTGCCAACGATCCTCAGCGCTTCGAGCTTGCGGTCGCGCTGACGAGGATCACCTTCCCCTATCTGCTCTTCATCACGCTGGTGACGTTGCTCGCCGCGAACCTGAACGCCGTCGACCGTTTCGCAGCCGCAGCGGCAGCGCCGGTCCTGCTCAACATCTGCCTGATCGCTGCACTGTTCATCGCCTTCCTGTTTCCGAGCGCAGCCTATGCCGCCGCCTGGGGCGTCGCCGTCGCGGGCCTGCTCGAATGGCTGCTGCTGGTGCTTGCGGCCCGGCAGGCCGGCGTGTCGACGGCGCTGACGCGCCCGCGTGTCGATGCCGATGTGAAGAGCTTTCTCAAGGCTTTCGGCCCGGCCGTCATCGGCTCCGCCGGTGTGCAGATCGCGCTCTTCGCCGACACGATCATCGCCTCCCTGCTGCCGCGTGGCGCCTATGCCTCGCTCTACTATGCCGAACGGCTCTACCAGCTGCCGATCGGCGTGATCGCGATCGGGGTGGGTACGGTGCTGTTGCCGACCATGAGCCGCCTGATCGCGGCCGGCGATATCCACGGCGCGGACAAGGCGCAGAACCGGGCCGTGGCGCTGACGCTGGTCATGGCCGCCCCCTTCGCCGCAGCCTTCCTCGCCATCCCGGAGCTGATCGTCTCGGCCCTGTTCGAACGCGGCCGTTTCGATGCGGCAGCAAGCCAGGCGGCGGGCGCAGTGCTGTTTGCCTATGCAATCGGGCTCCCGGCCATCGTGCTGATCCGCTCGCAGGTCTCCGCCTTCCAGGCTCGTGGCGACACCACGACGCCAATGCTGGTTTCGCTTGCCGCCATCGCCGCCAATGTCGCGCTCAAGCTGCTGCTCTGGCGCGATTTCGGCGCGCCCGGGCTTGCGTTGGCGACGGCAACCGGAGCCTGGATCAATGTCGGTGCCTTGTTCGTCCTGGCGCTGCGCCGCGGCTGGACGAAACCGGACCGGCAGCTTCCCGGGCTGATCGTCATCACCCTCGCAGGTGGTGTGATTGCCGGGCTGGTCGCCCGTGTGCTCGCGCCCGGTGTCCTGGCCGCACTGGCGCATGTCCCGGTCGAGCCGCGCCTTCTGGCACTCACCGCGATCGGGCTGGTGGCCGCGAGCCTCTATCTCGTGATCGTTGCTGGCGGGTTGAAGGCGGCAGGCCTGTTCCGGCTCCTGCGCTGACCGGCAGATTCGTCAGGCCCTGAGCCGGGCTGCTCCGGAGCGAATGCGCGCGGCGGCCTCCGCAACCATGCGCTCGACGATCTCGGCTGCCGTCGGGATATCCGAAATCAACCCGGCAGCCTCGCCGAAGATCACTGCGGCGCCCTGCGGATCGCCGGCCATGAAAGCCGCCTTGTAGGCCGGGGCCTCCGCTTCGATCACGTCCTTGAGTTCATGGTCCCGGCCAACCCATTTCGCAATGAAGGCGTTGGCGCTGACCCGGATATCGAACGGTCTTGGCCAGTCGAGCTGGCGGACGATATCGGGGAGCGACGAGCGCACGGTCTCGTCCCCCGTCGCGGCGACGGCGACCGCATGGTGATTGGCGTGAACCAAGGCCTCACGGCTCGCCCAGAAACGCGTACCGACCAGAACGCCGTCTGCCCCCAGCATCAGGGCCGCCGCGAGTCCACGGCCATCGGCGATGCCGCCCGCCGCCAGCAGCAAAGTATCAGGGCTTTCGCGTGCGAGCAGATCGGCCACTTCCGGCACGAAAGGCAGGGTCCCGCGCGCTTGACCGTGACCACCGGCTTCGGCGCCCTGCGCGACGATGACGGCTGCGCCGGCCCGCAGCGCCTGCCGGACATGAACAATCGACTGGCACTGGCAGATCATCGGCACGCCAGCCGCCGCGATCTCGCCCGCAAAGGGTGCAGGATCGCCAAAGGAGAGCATCAGCGCCGCAGGCTGATGCTCGAGAACCTTGCCAAGCAAATGCGGCTGCCTCGCAAGCGACCAGGTGATGAAGCCGCAGCCGGTCCGGGTATTGCCGGCTGCGGCGAATTGCTGGTCCAGCCAGGCATCATCGCCGTAACCGCCGCCGATCAAGCCCAGCCCGCCGGCGCGCGTTACAGCGGCGGCCAACGCCCCGCCCCCGGCCAGAGCCATCGGCGCGGACAGGATCGGATGATCGATCCCGAAGCGCTCGGTGAGCCGGGTGGCGAGGCACGCCACAGTGACTAGGCGGTCTTGGAGTGCGCGAAGTCCATGTAGAGTTCGCGCGCCTTGCGGAACAGCGGGCCGGGCTGGAGCGCGGTGTTGTCGATCCGGGAAACCGGCATGACCTTCGAGTAGTTGCCGGAGATGAAGATCTCGTCGGCCTGCTCKAAATCGCTGTAGCGCAGGCTGGTCTCCTCGACCGTGATACCGTCCTGGCGCAGCAGCGAAATGACGCGCTGGCGGGTGATGCCGTTCAGGAAGGTGCCGTTCGCGACCGGGGTCTTCACCACGCCGTCCTTGGCCATGAAGATGTTGGACGTCGCCGTCTCCGCGACATTGCCAAGCATGTCGAGCACCAGCGCGTTGTCGAAACCGGCCGCCTTGGCGGCGCGCAGGACACGGGCATTGTTGGGGTAGAGGCAGCCGGCCTTCGAGTCCGTCGGCATGGTCTCGAGCGTCGGGCGGCGATAGGCGCCCTGCGTCACCGAGAAGCCGTTCGACGGCACCGGCATCGGAGCCTCGAAGAGGCAGAGGCAGAACTTGGTCGACTCAGGGTCGGCCATGATGGTCGAGAGACCGTCTGCCTCGCCCCAGTACATCGGCTTGACATAAAGCGCCGTGCCCGGGGCGAATTTCTTCGCGCCTTCATAGGTCTTGGCGATGATCTCCTCAGCCGACATCGTCGCCTTCAGGCCGAGCGCATGGGCCGAGCGGTTTACGCGAGCCGCATGCTTGTCGAGATCGGGCGCCTTGTCCTCGAAATAGCGAGCCCCGTCGAAGACGGTCGAAGCCAGCCAGCTGGCATGGGTCCGCGGGCCCATGATGCCCGGATTTCCCTCATGCCATTCACCTTCGAACCAGCTCCAGGTTTGCGAATACCAAGCCATAACCATCCTCGATTTTGTCAGTGTTATTGACCGACACCGTCTGCCGCCCCGCCGCGCGCGTCAACATGCCGAAGGCCCTCCGGCAATGACGTCATGTGATGGAAGCAATGCAGCCGGGTGATGGATCACAAGCCAAAGGCGCGGGCGAGCGAAACCACCGCCATGCCGACGACAAGTGCCAGAAGCTCGCTTCGGCGCAGTACCATGCTGCCGACAGCGGCCAGCAGCGCCAGCGCCGCAGCARGCCCCAGACGCTCGACCAATGGCAGCACGGTTGCGACGACGATCGAGCCCGGCAATGCGGCCAGCCCGCGCCGGACATGCGGCGTGAGAGGGATGAACCCCATCAACACCACGCCCGAGATGCGACAGAGATAGGTGGCGATCGCCATGGCGGCGATCGCTGCCCAGGCTCCCCAGCCGGCGAGATCAGGCAGCGTCATCGAGGAAAGCTCCAGCGACCGCGCCAGAGAGCGCTCCGACGATGATGAAGGCATAGCCATCGACCAGCTTGGCCGTGACAAGCGCCACGATGCCCGCAACCAGCCAGGGCCGCGCCGCCTTCCGGCCACGCCAGAGCGGCACGATCATCGCTGCGAAGAAGATCGGCATCACGAGATCGATGCCATAGCGTCGCGGATCACTCACCAGCGAGCCGAGCAGATATCCCGGCACGGTGGCAAGAACCCAGACAACCCAGAGCAGGAGTCCGCCGCCGATCAGCACGCCGAGATCGCGCCCACCCTCGGCGTGATAGCGCGTTCCGACCAGCCAGTTCGCATCGGTGAAGAAGAACAGATGCAAGGCGTTGAGGGCCCGCGGAAAACGCGAGAACCAGGGCTGAAGCGACGCACCTTGCAGCACCATCCGCGCATTCACCGTCGCGGTGACGGCTGCAAGGCCGGCGATCGCCCCCCAGGTCCATTCCGGCCGCCAGAGTTCCATCGCCACGAGCTGCGCGACCCCGGCATAGACAATCGCGCTCATCATCACGGTTTCCAGCAGGCTCAGGCCCTTCGCCGCGGCGGCTGCACCGAAGGCAACCGCGAAAACGATGATGCCCGGGAGCACCACGGAAATCTTGCGGACTCCCAGAATCATGCCGCGCCAGGTCACGGGCGCGCGCGCTTCCTTCGGGAGTGGGTCGGGTGACGACGTCATGCTTCTTCCATGGACCAAGCAGGCCCCGCGTCAACGGGTCCAGGCGGCGCCGTTGCATGAATTCCATGCAGGGCGGCGCAACGCGGATCAACAGAGGCGACGGAACGCCCCGAGCCCGCTAGCATTCTGCCATGCTCTGGCTGACCTCGATCGATACAAAGGCCTCCACACTCCCCGCGGTCTGGCTGATCCCGACCAGCGAGCGACCGGCCAATCTGATGGAGCGCGCGCGGCTCAGACATAGCGTGGCTGGGCTCGTGCTGGACCACCAGCTCGGCCAGCCAGCCGCCACCAGTGAGATCGGCCATGACGAGCGGGGCCGACCGCTGCTCGTCGGCCCCGCTGGCCGCGACCTGCATCTTTCTCTCGCGACGCGCTCAGGCATCGTTGCCGTGGGCCTTGCCGAGCGGCCGATCGGCGTCGATGTCGAGCGGGTGGAACAGCAAACAGAGCCGCCGCTGGCCGTTCTGCACCCCACCGAAAGGGACATTCTGCTTGCCCTGCCTGCGGCTGAAAGACCGCTCGCCTTCGCGCAACTCTGGAGCGCGAAGGAGGCCTATGTGAAGGCACTGGGCACGGGCTTTGCGCACGCGCCCGAACGCTTCTGCGTGAGATTCCTGGCGGAAGGATTCTTCACGGTCGAGGACGCGGGCGTTCGCTCCATCGGTCTCGGAGCGGCCCGCCTCATGAAAAACGGCGACCAGGAAGACCTGGCCGCCGCGATTGTCGTACTTGCCTGAAGGGCGGCTTAGCCGGGCTGGTTCACCGGCTTGCGCTTCAGGACGTAGCCGATGATGCAGACAAGCGCCGCGCCGAGAGCCGCGCTGACATAATGGGGCAGGTTCGCAGGCCCGACGCCGAGCGGGTTGACGTCCGTCGAGACCGCCTTGACCCAGGTCGGCATGTTCACCTGCAGCCATTGCAGCACGGCGATATCACCCAGAATCATCTCTGCCGCGATCCAGCCGAGCAGTGCAGCGCCAATCCAGATCAGGATCGGGAAACGCTCGATGATCGAGGTCAGGAGCTGCGCGCCCATGATGATCAGCGGGATCGAGAGCAGCAAGCCGAAGATGAAGAGCTCAGGGTGGCCCTTGGCGGCGCCGGCGATCGCGATGACGTTGTCGAGGCTCATCACGGCATCGGCGATGGCGATGGTGCGCACGGCCTTCCAGAGATTGTCCGCTGCCTTGATGTCGGTATGCGCTTCCTCTTCACCCTTGGCGAGCTTGACCGCGATCCAGAACAGCAAGAGGCCGCCGACGACCTTCAGATAGGGCACGGCCAGCAGATAGGTGACCACCAGAGCGAAGGCGATACGCAGGCCGACCGCCGCACCCGCGCCGAGCCAGATGCCGACCTTGCGCTGATTCTCCGGAAGGGAGCGGACGGCAAGCGCGATCACCACCGCGTTGTCGCCGGACAAGAGCAGATCGATCCAGATGATCTGCAGCAGCGAGATCCAGAATTGGCTCGACGAAAAATCCATTTTACGGTCAGTCCTCTATCAAGTTGCCGGGTCGGGCCGGCGTGATTTCAGCCAATAGCCAAGGCCGAGAACCAGCAGCGCTCCAAGGATCGCCGCCGGATATTCAAGCTGGTGCATCACTGCTGCACCAAATTGCGATGCGAACCAGGGGTCGCTATCGAGCATCTCGCCCGCGACCCAGCCGAGCAGCCCCGCCCCCGCCCAAACCAGGAGCGGGAACTGGGCCAGCAGGCGGGTGATGAGAGAGGCCCCGACGACGATCAACGGGATAGAGATCACCAGCCCCGCCACCAGGAGCGGAATCGAGTCCTTGGCGACCGCAGCGATCGCCAGGACATTGTCGAGGCTCATGACGATATCGGCGATCGCAACCGTCTGAACGGCCTTCCAGAGCTTGCTGCTGGCGGCGATGGCGTCGTCGTCACCCTCGCCATCCTCCAGAACCAGCTTCACGGCGATCCAGAACAGCAGCACCGCCCCGGCGATGCGCAGGAAAGGCGCGCTCAGGAGCGAGGCCACCACGACCGTGAACACGACCCGCAGCAGCACGGCGACAATGGCACCAAGCGCAATGCCCTTGGTGCGTTGCGCCGGTGCCAGCGCCCGACAGGCGAGCGCGATCACAACCGCGTTGTCGCCCGACAGCACGATGTTCAGCACGATGATTTCGAAGAGCTTGCCCCAGAGGAGGGGATCGGCCAGCGAAGCAGCGGTGAAATCCATGGATGAAGCAGCCTCTCGCGGAATATGATCGCTTTCTAGCCAATACCCTGGCTGGAGTCGCGCCCTTCTTGCTCAGCCCAGTGCCTGCTCGACTGCTCTGCCCGCAGCCTCGGTGYTCAAGGTTCCGCCGAGATCGCGCGTGCGGGTCCGGGCGTCTCCAAGGGCACGCTCGATCGCGGCCTCGATGGCCTTTGCGGCCTCACGCTCGCCGAGATGGTCGAGCATCATCGCGCCTGACCAGATCTGGCCGACGGGATTCGCGATGCCCTGGCCGGCAATGTCGGGCGCCGAGCCGTGAACGGGTTCGAACAGCGAAGGGAATTCACGGGTCGGGTTGATGTTCCCCGACGGCGCGATGCCGATCGTGCCGGTGCAGGCCGGCCCGAGATCGGACAGGATGTCACCGAACAGGTTGGAGGCGACCACGACGTCGAAACGGTCGGGATTCAGCACGAAATGCGCGGTGAGGATGTCGATATGGTACTGATCGACCGCGATATCCGGATAGTTCTTGGCCATCTCCTTCACCCGCTCGTCCCAATAGGGCATGGTGATCGAGATGCCGTTCGACTTGGTGGCCGAAGTCAGCTTCTTGCGCGGCCGGCGCTGGGCGAGCTCGAAGGCGTATTTCAGCACGCGGTCGACGCCGACGCGGCTCATCACCGTCTCCTGTAGCACGATCTCGCGCTCGGTGCCGGCATACATGCGCCCACCGACAGAGGAGTACTCGCCCTCGGTGTTCTCGCGCACGACAAAGAAATCGATATCGCCCGGCTTGCGGTTGGCCAGCGGGCCAGGCACGCCGGGCATCAGCCGCACGGGGCGGAGATTGACATACTGGTCGAATTCACGCCGGAACAGCAGCAGCGAGCCCCAGAGCGAGATGTGGTCCGGCACCTGCGCCGGCATGCCGACAGCACCGAAATAGATCGCGTCATGCCCACCGATCTGGTCCTTCCAGTCGTCGGGCAGCATCTTGCCGTGCTTTGCGTAGTAGTCGCAGGAGGAGAAATCGAAGCTGTCGCAGCGCAGCTCGAAGCCGAACTTCTTCGACGCCGCTTCGAGCACCCGCAGACCTTCGGGCATGACCTCCTTGCCGATGCCGTCGCCGGCGATCACAGCGATGCKGTAGACGCGATTGGTTCCGGTCATGTGTCTTCTCCGAAGAAAGCCGTGAATTCGGCGGCGACGAGATCGGGGATCTCCTCCGCCAAATAATGGCCACCGGGCAAGGGCCGGCCTTGGACATTCTGTGCACGCTGGCGCCAGAGCGCTAGGGGATCGAAGCAGCGCCCGATCACGCCCTGCTCGCCCCAAAGCGCCAGCAGGGGCTGCTCAAGCTTGCGGCCACCATCCTCGTCGTCATGACGGAGGTCGATGGTCGCAGCCGCGCGATAATCCTCGCAGCTCGCGTGAATCGTCGCCGGATCGGCGAAGCAGCGCAGGTAGTGTTCAAGCGCCTCAGGCGCGAAAGGGGTCAGACCGGCGGAGCCCGAGCCGCATTTCTTCAGCCAATAGGCCTTGGAATCAGCACCGATCATGCGCTCGGGAAAGGGCGCGGGCTGGATCAGGAAGAACCAGTGCCAATAGGCACGCGCGAAGGCGTCGGTGGTATTGGCATACATCTCGCGCGTGGGCGCGATGTCGAGCGTGGCGAGCCTCGTCACACGGCCTGCGTGGTCGAGCGCCAAGCGATGGGCCACGCGCGCGCCGCGATCATGCGCCCCAACGGCAAACCGATCATGTCCAAGCGCAGCCATGACCTCGACCATGTCCTGCGCCATCGCACGCTTGGAATAGACAAGATGAGCGGCATCGGAGACAGGCTTCTCGCTGTCGCCATAGCCACGCAGATCTGCACACACTAGGGTAAAACGCCGCTTCAGCCGGTCCGCGACCTTGTGCCAAAGCGCATGCGTCTGCGGATAACCGTGCAGCAGCAGCAAGGCTGGCCCCTCCCCGCCCGTCCGCACGCGAATTCGCGCACCCGACGTCTGAACGTCGAGCAGGCGAAAGCCAGGGAAAAGGCTGTCCGCAACGGGACATTCGGAGATGGTCATAC
>NZ_JBFTLD010000021.1:0-83843 GCF_056396265.1 Allobosea sp. 05T422_2
ATCCGGGTTTTTGCGTTTGGTGCCTCAATGGCAAGGGCAGCCGCGATGTCCGAATGCCGCCTGATGCGCGGCAGGGGCGCTCCGCCCATCCCTTGAGGGCGGACGGCGCGAATCACTGCCGCCCGTGCTTTGAAGCGGTCTCCGCCGGGCTCAGGCGGGACCTGCTGCCCCCCGCTGTCCACAGGGCCGGTCAGGCGACCAGCCATCGGCAAACCCGCCTAGCGGGCCGCTGCGAGCATGCGATCGACGAAGCCGTCGAGGGCGGATTTGTCGATCCAGCGCAGCACCGCGACGAGATCCTGCGTGGGATCGAGCCAAATTGCGTTGACGCCGGCACCAAGCGCGAAGACGGCCGTGGCGGGAACATTCGGCCGAGCCGCCGCGCCCCGGTTGAGCCACCAGAGATAGCCGTAATTCTCGAGCGTGGGTGAAGGCGACAGCATGTCGTCGATCCAGGCCGGCGATAGCAGCTCACGGCCAKCCCAGGCGCCACCGCGCCCTACGAGCAGGCCCAGCCGGGCGTGGTCGCGCGCGCTGATGAAGAGGCCGCCGCCCCAATGGCCGCCGCCGGGCACGGACTGCACGCTCCGGCCGTCGATCTCGACCGAGGAATTGCGATAGCCCTGCCACTCCCAGCCTTGCGAGGCCCCGATCGGTTCCATGATGCGCTCGCGCAGGACCTCGGGCAGCGGCTTGCGGAAGCGCTGCAGCAGGCAATAGGCCAGCAGGTTCACCCGTACGTCATTGTACTCGTAGTGGCTGCCAGGTGGCTTGAGGGCGCGCCGCTCGCCCTTGCGGCTGTTGTCGGCGCCCGGCCCGATCTGCCGGTTATGATCGACCTGGTCCGACTTGCCGAAGATTTCCCCCTGCCATTCGCTCGATTGCTGCAGGAGATGGCGCCAGGTGATGGCCGCATTCTGCGCGCCCTCGAACCAGGGACCGTCGACGGTTTTCGCCACCGGCTCGTCGACATCGCGAATCAGTCCGTCGGCGACGGCAAGCCCCGCCAGCACGGCGATATAGCTCTTCGCGATGGAGAAGGTCATGTCGGCGCGGGCCGTGTCGCCCCACTCGGCAACCAGGCGGCCGCCCCGGAGGATCAGGCCGGCCGGACCGCCGCGCTCCCTGACCGGGCCGACGATCTCGCTCCAGGTGCCTGACTCGTTCCATTCGACGAGGCCGACATAGCGCCCGTCGGGATAATAGAAGCTGCGCGGCCAGGTGCTCTCCTGCGCCTTGGCGAAGTCGACGGCAGCCTGCAGCCTTGCGGCGTCGAAGCCGGCTTCGGCCGCTGGAATGGTTTCCCAATCGCCATTGGCCGGCGGTACATAGGCATCATTGGTCTGAGACACGTGGCTGATCCTCGGAGGCATTGCGCGGGCCGATCATTGCGAAACGCTACCATACCCGACCGGTCTCAGCCGTCATGTCGAGAGTGATCCCGGCCTGCGCCGCATACCGGGCGCGCAGAGCTCGCCGGCCGGCTGCAGGTGGTCGGGGCGGATCGGTGGATGATCCCGGCTATGCGGTGCCGTCGTTCAGCGCCATTTGCCAGAAATCCGCCTCGAGACGGGAGGCCTTGGCAAAGAGGGTCGTGAGTTCGGCAAAGCGCCGTTCCGTCATCGCCCGCGCGGCGAGATCGTCGAGATGGCGCCGGGCTGCCATCGCGATTTCCTGATAGGCATCGCCGGCATATTCCCCGATCCAGTCGCGATAGGGATGGTCCCCGAGTGGTTCTGGGCCCGCGGGAGTAAGGTTTCGCCCGATTTCGGCATAGCCGATCACGCAAGGGGCGAGCGCGACATGCAGGTCGAGCAGGTCGCCCGAGACGCCGCAGTCCAGCACGAACCGGGTATAGGCAATCGTCGCGGCATGCTCCGGTGCTGCTTCGATCTCGGTGGGGTGCAGCCCCCAACGGCCGCAGAGCCGGATATGGAGGTCCATCTCGACGTCGAGGATGGCTGCCAGGCCGGCCTTGGCCGCCCGCATGTCGGAAAGCGTGCGGCCCTTGTAGATTGCGAGCGCATAGGCGCGGGCGAACTGGATCAGGAAGAGATAATCCTGCACCAGATAGGTACGGAAGGCGGCCTGCGGCAGCGTGCCAGTCGCCATTTGCCGGACGAAGGCGTGGTCGACATAGCTCGTCCAGTCGGCCTTTGCGGCGGACTTCAGTCGATCGAAAATGTCCATCTCAGGCGTTGTCTCCACAGGCGGTGCCAGCCGGATGCGCGAAATGCGGCATCAGGCCGCCGGAACCGATAAGCTTTGGCGGGCCAGGCTGCAAATTCCGGCTCTACCCCCGAATTCGAACAGCTTCGGGGTGTTTTCGGCGATGGAAGCGCTCGGACCGGTTAGCGCTCGCGGCGGCTTTCTGACCGTCATCAATGTGAAGGCCAGCCCGTCCGGTTGACGTGAAATTCACTTCGCTCTAGAGACCGGCCCGCACTGGACGACCTGTGCCATCTGTAACGCTGKGGACGGCCCCATTGTCTCGGGAGAGATAATGGAACCGACATGCCCCAGGCATGGCCGCAGGCTGCTGATTGATCAGCGAGCCGGGCCTTCTTCTCAGAAACTGCCCTCTTCCCAAAACCTGACGAACCGCTTCGCCCGCTGGCACGTCCATGCGCGCCGTCCGGATTCGTCCCGTATCCCGCCCGCAGTCGAAGCGTTGGCCTGCACGGCCTGGCGCCTGCCGACGCATCGCGGGGCCGTTCCCGTTTCAACCCACATGACGCAAGAGGTTCGCCGTGGCCGGCCCGATTGAGCAATTCGAAATCAAGACGCTGTTCAGCCTTGGGGAGGTCGCTGGGCAGGAGATCGCCTTCACCAACTCATCCGCCTTCATGATCGCGATCGTCGCCAGCGCCAGCGGCTTTCTGCTGCTCTCGACCCGCACCCGCGCGATTGTCCCTGGCCGTGCCCAGGCCCTCAGCGAAATTCTCTACGAGTTCGTACGGAACACGCTCAGAAGCATCGCAGGCGAGCATGGCATGCGTTTCTTCCCGCTGGTCTTTTCGCTCTTCATCTTCATCCTGTTGGCCAATCTGATCGGAATGTTGCCGTTCGCGTTCACCGTGACGAGCCATATCTCCGTGACCTTCGCGCTTGCCATGCTCGTGTTCTGCACGGTGACGATCTATGGCCTCGTGAAGCATGGCTTCGGCTTCCTGCGGCTGTTCCTGCCGTCGGGCGTTCCCATCGTCCTTGCGCCGATCATCGTCCTGATCGAGGTCGTCTCCTATATCTCGCGACCGATCAGCCATTCGATCCGCCTGTTCGCGGTCATGCTGGCCGGCCATATCGCGCTCAAGGTCTTTGCCGGCTTTGTCGTCGGCATGACCGGTCTCGGTGCGGTTGGCATCCTTGGAGCGGTGCTGCCGCTGATCATGACGGTCGCCCTCACCGGTCTGGAGGTACTGATGGCAATCCTGCAGGCCTACATCTTCACCATGCTCACCTGCATGTATCTCAACGATGCCCTTCACCCGAGCCATTGAGGCCGCACGAGACGGAGTATCAGCAATGGCTTGGATCTATCTGCTCTTTGCAGGCGTCTTCGAAGTCGTGTGGGCGTCGACCATGAAACAGTCCGAGGGCTTCACGAAGCTCGGGCCCAGCGTGATCACGATCGCGACGATGATCATCAGCTTTGGCCTGCTGGCCGTGGCGATGAAGTCGCTGCCGCTGGGCACGGCCTACGCGATCTGGACGGGAATCGGTGCGGTCGGAGCTTTCCTCGTCGGCATTTTCGTTATGGGAGAGGCCGTCACCTTCTTCCGGATCGCCAGCGTCAGTCTCATTGTCGCCGGGCTGATCGGGCTCAAGCTTTCGACGGCCTGATGACGCTCGCCTGCGATCATCGCAGACGAACGGCCACCCGGTTGGGTGGCCGTCTTGTTTCAGGGCATGTGTCGATTCGGATCGTTCGGCTCAGTTCGTCGCGAAGCAGTAGAACAGGCCGGCTCCCCCCGTGCCGCGCAGCGCTTCCTGGCTGCAGCCTCCTCGCGACGCATGCGAGGTGTTCCACGACTTCGCCGGTGGGGATTCGTCCAGGCCGCTGCGGTCATGGTGGCCGAGCATGACGGCGCCCTCCGCACCACTCTTGGTGTAGTTGCCGCAGGTCCGGTCCTCGCCGGGGCCGAAGGCGGTGCCGTCGGCCTGGGAGCCTGTGAGCATGTCGTGCTGGTTCGGTGTATCGCCGCGACCATTGACCGGCTCGCCCTTCTCGTTGAGCGCGGTCTGTTTGGTCAAGCCGGCCGCGCCGCCATGCAGGTCAGCGACGCTGGTGGCGATCACAGCTCCCTTGGCGTTGCGCCAGGGCCCTGGGCCGATGCGGTCTCGCGCGTTGACGGCTGTGGTGCTGCCAGTCGCCTGCGTGGAGAGATAGGCCCGCCAGGTCTTGCTGCCTGCACCCGCCGCCTGGGCAAGACGCTGGCAGATGGCGTCGGCGCCTGCGAGGCCGCCGAGATCGGCACCCTTCCCGGATCCGGCACTGGTGACAAAGAAGGTCATTTCGGACGTCTGGGCCTGGGCCGAGCCGGTGGCAAATGCCAATAGTCCAGCCGCAGCGACAAGCGTGAAACACGTCACGCGCTTCATGTGGTCCTCCCTTCATTCTGGATCGGTCTGTGCTTCGGTTCCCCTATTTCTCGGTCCGCCGGGGCTCAGAGTGACAAGTTAATCGGGTAACAACAAGGCTTTGGGGTCGGCAGAAACTAGCCGTGCCCCTGCGTCGTCCCGAGATTGTCCTCGATGGCTCGGTTGAGTTTACGCAGCAACGCGGCAAGGGCCTCGCGTTCTTCCGGCGAGAGATGGGTCAGGAAGGTCGCTTCGCTTGCCATGTCGGCGCGGAAGGCCGCCTCCACCTTCGCGCGTCCGCTCTCGGTCAGCTCGACGGCAAGACTCCTTCCATCGGTGTCGGATGGCACACGCCTGACGAGGCCCGCCCTTTCAAGCCGAGCGAGGCGGTGGCTGAGGCTGCCCGAGGCGATCATCAGGCTGGTGTAGAGTTCGGTCGGCGTCAGGCGGAACGGCGCGCCTGCGCGGCGGAGCGAGGAGACGATATCGAATTCGCCGCGATCCAATCCAAATCCGGCGAAGGTCGCCTCGATGCTTGGGCGAACAAGGTTGGAGAGCCGGTAGGCCCGACCCAGCACGGCCATGGCGCCGGTATCGAGATCGGGCAATTCGCGCTGCCACTGTGCGCGCAGCCGGTCGACATGATCCTGGGTCTCGTCAGCGTCGGCCAAGGCACTCTCCATCAGCCAGAGTATCTTGACATGAAGATAGATTGATGAGCTAGTATCTTCATATGAAGATAGTTTGGCGGCACCGAATGCAGGGGCGTTCGATGCCGGCCTTCGTTCAAGCCGGAGACAGGCTCATGCCGCGCTTCATCTGCCGCCAATGCGGCGCCCGATTTCCCGATACGGCCACCCCGCCCGACGCTTGCCCGATCTGCCGTGATGAGCGCCAATACGTGCGCTGGGACGGCCAGGAATGGCTGACGCCGGGCGAACTCGCGTCCGGTCATTCCGTCGTCTGCAGCGAGGACCATGGCGTGCTTGGCCTGCGCATCGCACCGGCCTTCGCGATCGATCAGCGGGCGTTGCTGGTCGAGGCGGAGGAGGGCAATCTGCTATGGGACTGCATCGGGCTCGTGACGCCCGAGGCGGTCGAGGCGATCCGCGCGCGCGGGCCGATGATCGGCATCGCGATCTCGCACCCGCATTACTACACCGCGATGGCGGAATGGGCGGCCGCGCTCGGCGTGCCGGTCTATCTCCACGCTGATGATCGGCAGTGGGTGACCGAGCCGGACCCTGCCATCCGCTTCTGGGACGGCGAGGCGCTGAGGCTTGGTCCGACCTTGACGCTCTTGCGCTGCGGCGGCCATTTCGCCGGGGCGACCGTACTGCACCATRCCAAGGGGGAGGGCGCGCTCTATTGCGGCGACGTGCTGCAGGTGGCGCAGGATCGCCGCTATGTCAGCGTGCTCTATTCCTATCCCAACATGATTCCGGTCAATGCGGCGACGATCCGGCGGATCGCCGCGGTTCTCGAGCCCTTTTCCTTCGCAAGGATCTATGGCGCCTTCGAGGGAAGGGTCATCGCCGGCGACGGCAAAGCGGCGCTGGCACGCTCCTTCCGGCGTTATCTGGCCGCGATCGCCTGAGGGTATTCGATGGTTTTCGCACGCTGGACCCTTGCGATCGCCGGAAAAATCCGTATACAGCCGGCATCGCATCAGCCGCGCCGTTCGAGTGGTCGATGAGGATCGCCCGCCGATCCGCGTCGCAGCTGTGAATTTTTGACCGATTCGTCCGAAAGGCGGATCGACGGAGTAGAGACGATGAAGATCCGCAATTCGCTCAAGTCGCTGCGCGCCCGTCATCGCGACAACCAGCTGGTTCGCCGCAAGGGCCGCGTCTACATCATCAACAAGGTCCAGAAGCGCTTCAAGGCGCGCCAGGGCTGAGTTGACGCGCGGCTTTCGCTGCCGCGACGTTTTGATGCTGACTCCAGATTTGAAGGTGGGCGCGCTCGGCGCGCCCACCTTTTTTGGCATGAGCCTCTCGCCACGTCGTGATTTGACGCGACCGCACGAGCCCCTAATCTTGTGGGCATGAGCATTCCTCGTCTGCCTTCCGCTGCTCTTGCGCTTGTCCTGGCGACAGCCTTGCCGTTCGGGCTAGGCGCTGCCCTGGGGCAGGACAGCGCACCAGCGCAGCCTGGCACCGTGCCGCATTCGGACACGACGGATAATCCGGCGGCACCGGCTCCCGGTGCCTCGCGCAGCCCGGCTGCGACGCTGGATCGACTGTTCGAGCGGCTTGCTGCCGCCAAGAGCCCGGAGGAGGCCAAGGGCATCGCCAATCTGATCCAGCGGCGCTGGGCGCGATCAGGGTCGGATACGGCGGATCTCCTGATGGCGCGGGCGCAGGAGGCGATGCGATCCAAGGAGCTCGATCTCGCGATCGAATTGCTCGACCGCATCATCAGTCTCGAGCCGGACTGGGCTGAAGGCTGGAATCAGCGCGCCAACGCGCTCTTCCTCGCGGGCGATTCGATCCGCTCGATGATCGACATCGGAGAGGCGCTGAAGCGCGAGCCGCGTCATTACGGCGCGATGATGGGGCTCGGCACCATCCTACGGCAGCAGGGGGACGACAAGCGTGCCCTGATCGCCTATCGGCGGGCGCAGGAGATCTATCCGCAATTCGAGGCCATCAAGGACGCAGTCGATTCGCTGAAGACTGAAGTCGACGGCCGCGACGCGTAGGCCCTTGCGGTTCCCCAGTGAAACCAAAGCGAATGCGGCGACGTAAGCAAATCATGCTCCCGCGCGCCTTGCTCATTCTTCCTGCCCTTCTTGTTGCCGGCCTGCTCGCCAGGACGGAGTGGCTTGGCGTCGAAGCAGAACGACAGCATCCCCCCAAGGGCAGCTTCCTGACGCTTCCAGGAGGTAGGCTGCACTATGTCGAGCGCAAGCCGGTGGGCGAGATGCGCGGCACCGTCGTGCTCGTCCACGGAGCCTCGTCAGATCATGCCGACCTGCTGGCGACGCTCGGACCCGAGCTTGGCCATTACCGGGTGATCGCGCTCGACCGGCCGGGCCATGGCTGGAGCGATCGGATCGACGAGAACGCCATGGCTGATCCCGCTCAGCAGGCGACAGTCATCATGAAGGCTCTCGATCAGATCCTGTCGGAGCCCTTCGTGCTGGTCGCTCATTCGCTGGCCGGAGCGCTCGCAACGCGGATCGCACTGGATCACCCCGAGCGATTGCGCGGACTTGTCCTGCTTGGCGGCGTGACCCACCCCTGGCCTGGCGGCATTGCCTGGTATTATCACGCGGCCTCATGGCCTGTGATCGGCCCGGTCTTCACGCGATTGATCGGCGTGCCGGCGTCCGATGCCCTTTTGCGCTCCGGTGTCGAGAGTGTCTTTGCGCCGCGGCCGGTCACGCCCGGCTATGTCGCAGCAGGCGAAATCCGGCTGCTGCTGCGCCCTTCGACCTTCGAGGCGAATGCCCGGGATGTCGCAGCGACCCACGCCTTCGTCAGCGCACAGGCTCCGCGCTACCGCGATCTCAGGATTCCGGTGGTGGCGATCACCGGGGACAGCGACGCGATCGTGTCTCCGGTGATCCATTCCGCCGCGATCGCACGCGAGGCGCCGCAGGGGCGCTTCGTGCTGCTGCCGGGCGTCGGGCATATGCCGCATCACGCGGCGCCCGAAATCGTCGTCGAGGCAATCGACCAGTTGGCCGGACCGCGCTCGAGCCTCGCATTCGCGCGCTAAGGCATCGGCCCGAAAAGTGGATTGCGGTTTTCGGGAAAGCCGATGCAACACAAAGGGTCAGATCATCGGATACGATATCCGGTCCGATGATCTAAGGGCGTCAGGCCTTGGCGACGTGCTCCTTCGCGATGAAGGCGATACGCACCATGTTGGTCGCGCCCGGCGTGCCGAACGGGACACCGGCAACCACGATGATGCGGTCTCCGACCGCGGCATAGCCTTCGCGGACCGCGAATTTGCAAGCGCGGAAGGCCATATCGTCGATGTCGCTGGCGTCCTTGGTCACGACCGCGTGCACACCCCAGACCAGGGTGAGGCGCCGCGCCGTCCCGCGATTGGGCGTCAGCGCGATGACGGTCGAGTTCGGCCGCTCGCGGGCGATACGGAAGGCGGTCGAGCCCGAGGAGGTCCAGGCGGTGATGGCCTTGAGATTCAGCGTATCGGCGATCTCGTGGGCCGCCTTGGCGATGGCATCCGCGCCCGTGGCCTCGGGCTCAGCGCGTTGCGATTCGAGGATCGAGCGGTAGATCGATTCACTCTCCACCTCCTCGGCGATGCGGTTCATCATCGTCACCGCCTCGATCGGATATTGTCCGGCAGCGCTCTCGGCCGAGAGCATCACGGCGTCGGCCCCCTCGAAGACGGCAGTCGCGACGTCGGAGACCTCGGCGCGGGTCGGCACCGGAGCGGTGATCATGCTTTCCAGCATCTGCGTTGCGACGACGACGGGCTTGCCCATGCGCCGTGCCATGCGGGTGATGCGCTTCTGCGTGCCCGGCACCTTTTCCAGCGGCATCTCGACGCCGAGATCACCACGCGCGACCATGATCGCATCGGACGCCTCGATGATCTCTTCAAGCCGGAGCAGCGCTTGCGGCTTTTCGATCTTGGCGAGTGCGAGCGCCCGCCCGCGAACGATCTTGCGCAGGTCGGCCATGTCCTCGGGGCGCTGGACGAAGGAGAGCGCGATCCAGTCGACGCCGGCATCTGCTGCGGCTTCGGCGTCGGAACGGTCCTTGTCCGTCATCGCCGAAACCGGGATCGTGGTGTCGGGCAGGCTGACGCCCTTGCGCGATGAAAGCCTGCCAGCGACYGTGACGCGGGTCACCGCCTGCTTGGGGCTCGCCTTCTCGACGACGAGACGGATCTTGCCGTCGTCGAGGATGAGGGCGTGGCCGGGCTCAAGCGCACTCAGGATCTCGGGATGGGGCAGGTAGACGCGCTTCACGTCGCCGGGGGCGGGGTCGGAATCGAGGACGAAGCGCGCGTCCTTTTCCAGCATCACGCCACCATCGCCACCGAACTGGCCGACGCGTAGCTTCGGTCCCTGCAGATCGGCGAGAATGCCGACGGGGCGATGGAATTTCTCCTCCAGACCACGCAGCATGGCGACCCGCTCCGGCAGCGTCTCGCGCTGGGTGTGGCTCATATTGATCCGGAAGACGTCGACGCCGGCTTCGAACAGTTTGGCGCACATCTCCTCGCTGGCGGAAGCCGGACCCAGCGTAGCGATGATCTTGATCCGGCGTTCGCGCCTCATTCTTATGTCCTCATGGTCGCGGCGGCGTTGCGCCGGGGGTGGAATCGGTCAGCTGGATGGTCCAGCTCTTCTGCTCGCCGGTATCGACCTCGAAGAAGCCGGACCGGTCATATCCGCGGGCGAGGCAGTCCTCGATGCCTCGGATCGTAAATTCCTTGTTGCGCGTGCACATGATGGATTTGCCGGTCCATTCGCCACCCTTGTCGTAGTCGATGGCGTGCACGTAGTAGAACCTTGCCGCGAGCGTGCCGCGCAGCAGGGTCTCGCAGCCGCGCGGCGCGATGTTCCACCAGCCTTCGGTGACCCAGCCCTGCGCATCGCGATAGCCGATGGCGACACCGACGCGACTGCCCGTGGTGTTGCACATCCGCAGATCGGCGAGCGCGGGAGCCGCGCTTCCGAGAAGGCAGGCCAGCAGCAGGCCGAGGCGCAAGAGAGATCGGTCGAATCGGCTCGTCATGATCGTCTAAGGGTCGATCAGGATGACGCGGCAATCATTCACATTGGTCAAGGTCGGTCCCGTCCGCAGCAGGTCGCCAATGGCCTCGAAGAAGCCGGTGGAATCGTTGTCGGCCAGCGATTGGGCAGGAACGAGGCCGCGCTCCGCCGCTCGCGCCAATGTCGTCGCATCGATCAGCGCGCCAGCGGGGTCGGTCGCTTCGCCGCCGCCGCCATCGGTGCCGTCGGTGTCGCCGGACAACGCGACGATGCCCGGCTCCCCGCCGAGCGCAATGGCCAGAGCCAACGCATATTCCTGGTTCGGGCCGCCGCGGCCCTTGCCGCGCAGGGTCACGGTCAGTTCGCCACCGGAGATGATCGCGGCGCGCCGCGCCTCTGCCTTGAGGCGCAGGGCAAGCGCGGCATGGTCGGCCGCAACCTCGCGCGCCTCGCCTTCGAGATCGGCGCCGAGATCGATGGGCTCGTAGCCCGCGTCCCGTGCATTTGCGACCGCCGCCGCAATCGCGTCCTGAGGCCGGGCGATGATCTGGAATACGCTCCTGGCGAAGGCGGGGTCGCCAGGCTTCGGGGTTTCGCTGGCGTCGTKGGCAAGCAGCGCGCGCGCCGCTGGCGGCAGGTCGAGCCCATAGCGCGCGACGATGGTGCGCGCATCGGCCATGCTGCTCGGATCGGGGACGGTCGGGCCCGAGGCGATCACGGTCGGCTCGTCGCCGGGGACGTCCGAGATTGCGAGCGTCACGAGCCGGGCCGGCGCGGCGGCCAGCGCGAGACGGCCGCCCTTGATGCGCGAGAGCCGCTTGCGGACGATGTTCATCTCGCCGATCGGCGCGCCGGAACGCAGCAGTGCCTTGTTGACTGCCTGCTTCTCCGCCAGCGTCAGGTCACCTGCGGGTGCGACCCAGTTGGCMGAGCCGCCGCCGGAGAGGAGCACCAGCACCAGATCATCCGCGCTTGCCGAGCGGGCGAGTTCGAGCGCGCGTTCGGCGCTGCGAATGCTGCCTTCGTCCGGCACCGGGTGGCCGGCGGCGACCATCGGAACATGGCGCGTCGCGGTCTCGTAGCCATGGCGGGCGACGGCATGGCCAACAAGGCGCTCGGGCGACAGGCCGGAGTCGAGATAATGCGCTTCCGCGAGTGCGGTCATGCTGCCGGCGGCCTTGCCGGCGGCGAGCAGGATCAGGCGGCCGTTCCTGGGTGGTTCGGGCAGGTGAGCGGGAAGGCAGCCGGACGGGCGGGCGCGGTCGACGGCGGCATCGAAAATCATCCTCGCAATGCGCAGGGCCTCAGCCGAATCGTTCCTCACCTGCTGCAAGTCCACCCCGCCTTCCACCCGCTGTCACGTCGATTTGGTCGACTTTCGTTGTATGCTCTTCTATGTCGCTGGCCGGCGGACGTCATCAGGCATTTGCCGATCTAATCATACTTTTTGGAGCGCCGATGCGGTCCGATTTCCCGATGGCGGATTCCGCCATAATGCTCGCCCCAGGCGAGGTCGAGATCATTCCCGGCGATCCCGCGACGGGTATGCTGTTGTTGTGCGATCACGCCTCCAACGCGATCCCGCCCGAGCTTGCATCGCTCGGGCTGCCGACCGAACAACTCGCGCGCCACATCGCCTATGATATCGGTGCGGCCGAGGCGGTGCGCGCCATGGCGCGTGCGACCGGCGCGCCGGCCATTCTGACCAGTTTCTCGCGGCTGCTGATCGATCCAAATCGCGGGCTCGACGATCCCACCCTGGTCATGCGCCTGTCTGATGGTGCGATCGTGCCCGGCAATGCCCGCATCGACGAGGCCGGCATCGCAGCGCGGATCGCCCGCTATTACGCCCCCTATGACGCGGCGATCGACCACGCCGTCGAGATGGCAGTCGCCGCCGGCCATCCGCCGGCGATCGTTTCGGTGCACTCCTTCACACCCTATTGGAAAGCGGTGGCGCGTCCCTGGCATGTCGGGGTGCTGTGGGATCGGGCAGGGGTGCTGGCCCAGCCGCTGATCGCCGCCTTCCAGGCCGAGAGTGATCTCGTCGTCGGGGACAATGAGCCCTATCGTGGCGGCCTGCCGGGCGACACGATCGACCGACATGCCACCCGTCGTGGCCTGCCTGATGCGCTGATCGAGATCCGGCAAGACCTGATCGCGACGCCGGAGGCCGCGCGGGAATGGGGGCTGCGCCTTGCCCGCATCGTGCCGCCCTGCGTTGCGGCGCTGAATGCTGTCGCGATCGCCTGATGCGACAGCAGGACTGTTGAGCACTTTGTGCCAAAGGGCGGTTCGCGCTTGACGCCGGCCCCCGATCCGGGCGAACCCCTGCGGCCAAATCTATAGAGAAGGATTTTGGAATGGACGATCCGGTTCAGGGCGATCAGCTCAAGAGCATCGTGCAGCGCATCGAGCGCCTCGAGGAAGAGAAGAAGACGATCGCCGACGACATCAAGGAGGTCTATGCCGAGGCCAAGGGCAATGGCTATGACGTCAAGGTGCTGCGCAAGGTCGTCGCGCTACGCAAGCGCGACCTGAACGAGCGCCAGGAAGAGGAAGCCATCCTCGAGCTCTATCTTCAGGCCGTCGGCGAGAGCGCCTGATCATTGCCTGTGCGAGCCTCGATAATTTGCACATCGACCTCGTCAGCTCACTGAATACTGTTTCACAGTTGGATTCACCCCGGCTCTCGCGTCGGGGTGAATCCATTCTGATCGCGTGCGTCTCAACTCTGAGTGAGGCCGCATTCCACGCGTTGCGACGCTGAGGTGATGCTCTCCCCGCCGCCCCGGCTTGGCGCGCTCAGAACTCTTCCCAACCGGAATCGCCGGCTCGGCTGTTGGCGACCTTGCGGGCGGGCGCCGGTCTGGCGGGCTCTGAAGGGGGAGCTTTGGCCTGAACGAAGGCGGCCTGGGCCAGCCTGCGCAGGCGAGCCGGTTCCGACCCGGAATTCGCGGCCATCGCGACCCTGTCGCCCGCACGCGTCGGCGGCGGCGCGGTGAAGAGTTTGATTGCCGGCGTCTGAGGCTGCAGATCGGCGAGAGCCGCCGCCTCAGGCCCGGTCTTGAATGCCGCGACGAGATCATTGAGCTGCGCGATGCGCCCGGTCAGCGAAGCTGCCGAGGCAGCACTCTGTTCGGCTAGCGCCGCATTCTGCTGGGTCATTTCGTCGAGATGCGCCACAGCCTGGCTCATTTCGTCGATGCCGTTGGCCTGCTCTCCTGCCGCCGAGGAGATGTCGGCGATCGTGGCTGCTACTTTCTGCGACGCTCCCAGGATCCGGGTCAGCGCATCGCCCGCCTGGCGCACCAGCTTGACGCCATCTCCGACCTCTGTGTTCGAAGAGGATATCAAGGCCGAGATGTCCTTTGCCGCCTCGCCGGAGCGCTGCGCGAGCGTGCGGACCTCGCTGGCGACGACGGCGAAGCCCTTGCCGGCATCGCCGGCGCGGGCGGCTTCCACCGCTGCGTTCAAGGCGAGGAGGTTGGTCTGAAAGGCGATGTCGTCGATGACCCTGATGATGTCGGAGATCTTTTGGGACGCACTCTCGATGCGGGCCATGGCGTCGACCGCCCGGGTCGCGATCGCGCCGCCAGACTGTGCCGTCTCCATCGCCTCGTTGGCGATCGAGGCAGCCTGGCGCGAGGCCTGAGCCGAAGCCTTCACCGAGGCCGCCAACTCCTCCGTCGTCGCGGCGGTTTCCTCTAGCGAACTCGCCTGTTCCTCGGTCCGTTTGGAGAGATCATCGGCGCCCAGGTTGATCTCGCGTGCGGCCAGCTCGACCTCGGCCGAGGTTGTCTGGATCGTGCGCACGGTCGTGGAGAGGCGGTCGACTGTCTCGTTGATCGCGCCCTTCAGTTCCGCGAACTTGCCACGGTAATCGGTGTCGACATGCACAGTCAGATCGCCCGCGGCCACAGCAGACAGTGCCTTGGCGAATTCGCTGGTCGCGCTGTCGACCACCGCATTGATCTCGTTGATTCCGGCCACGAGCTTCTGCATCTGCGGGTCGGCGTCATGGATCTCCAGCCGGGCCGAGAAGTCGCCCGCCGCAGCGGCCGACACCACTTCGCCGACATCCGAAACCACAGCCTCCATCGATTGCGCCCGCGCCAGGCGCATTGTCGCTGCTTCGCGTTCCTGCTCTTCGAGAGCACGGACCTTGACGAGATTCCCGCGGTACGCCTCGAGCGCATTGCTCAGAGCGCCGACCTCGTCGGGGCAGGGGGCGGCGGGAACAGCCCTATCAACCTCACCATCCTGCATCCGGACAAGCGCTTCATTCATGCCCGTCAACGGGTTCGCAATGCGCTTCTGGATGCCGCGCCAGCTCGCTGCGCAGAGGCCCAGCAGCGCGACCAGCAGACCACCAATCAGGGCGAGCCGGGTCAGGGCATGATTGGTCTGTGCCGCCGTGGTCGCCTGCATGTCGTCGAGCGATTGGGTTACCGCGTCAACAATGGCGGCGAACGGACCATTGCACATGGTTGTCCAGTCCTGGGCGCCAATGACGGCGCCGCTACCCTGGCCGAGCTTGCCAAGGAGCTGGTCCATCGTCTGGTTTGCGGTGGCGACTTCGCTGGTCGCGACCTCAACTTTGCGAGCGAGGTCGGGCGAAACACCGACACGCGTCGCAAGCTGCCTCAGTTGGGCCTGGGCTGCATTGCTTGCGCCACGCAATTCGCCAAGCTGCTTCCACTGCACCGGTGTCAGCACCTGGCCGGAGCCAAGCGGAGCACGCAGCAAGGAGCACTGCGTGCCGTAACTTGAGCGCAGCCGCCAGGCGGTGGCCTTGAAACCCTGGAGTTCGGCGAGTGCCGGATCGGCCAGCCGAACCGCGAGCGACGCCGCATCGGAGGCGTTCGTCAGTGCGGCCTCGATGTTTCCGACTGCATTATACCAAGGCATGGTCGCGGCCAGGCTACGCTGAGCCCGGGGCTTGGCCGCCTCCCCGTTGAGATCGGGGATCCGCCCCTGCATGGCCTTTTCAGCCTGCAGAATGGCCTCGGCAAGAACCCGATGCTCGGGCAGGTCAGCGGCGCCGAGTTTTGCTACGGCCGTTGCGATCTGGTTTCGCGATGTCTCCACGATCGCGCGGATCGTCGTGTCAGCATCGTCGTTTGCCTGCAGACTTGTCTGGGCCTTGCCACGATCGGAACGGATCGCATTGCCGGTGAGCAACAGGGCTCGGTCAGCCTCGACCAATCCGGAAAGCCGGTGGTTTGTGCGCACGTCGCGGACCGCATCGTAGGCGAGGTAGCCGAGCGTACCGAGTCCTGGCAGGCAGACTGCCGCCATCGTCGCCAGCAGGTACCGTCGAATGGAGCTCGGAAACATCATGATGCGCATCCAGAACGAAGTTTAGTCGGCGAAAATTGCGGCCATGGTCGACCATTGCCGGATCATTCGGCGAGTTCCGTTAAGATTACCTCTATTGCGCGAAGCCGAGTGTCTGTGTTTCTCGCTCGACTGATCTTGGATATCGCGGGCGCCAATTCTATCGAAGCGGCGAGGGATGCCGAAGGTCGGGCGTCAGAGGCTTGGTTCTTGGGCCGGCGGCGATGTGYGCAATGACGTATCGGACCCCACGCGCTTCGCGGGGCGCGGCTGGGCGACCATGCCGTGGTCTTCGATGCGCGGGCGGTCGGACACAATGGCTGTCACGCTCTTTCGCGCTTCCACGCGAGAGCGCTTCGCCTTCCGGCTCTGGCGCCAAGACGTGCGCACTCCTGACGCGTGCACTCCTCGTTGAAAGTGGTGGAACTCGCTCTCGACGCTTTCGGCGCTGCGTGCGAAGCTGCCCTTGCCCTCCACATTGCCCCGACTTGCCCGCATGCGTCGTCGTTCCTTTCTGGCCGGTTTGGCGTCGTGCGGAGTCACTGCGTTTGCGCAGCCGGTGCGCGCGACCGAACGCCTCAAGCATATCGCGGTCATGATCAGCCTCCCGCTGGACGCCCCGATCGTCCAGGCGAGGTTGCAGGAAATCCGACAACGCCTTGCCGAGCGAGGCTGGATCGAGGGCCAGAACCTGCGCTTGGGCACGCGATTCTCGGGCTCGAGCGAAGCCGATCTTGCGCGAGCGGCGGCGGAGCTGGTCCGGGACAATCCCGATATCATCATCGTCAGCTCCAGTGCCGAAACCGCTGCTGTCCTCGCCTTGACCCGGACGATGCCGGTGCTGTTCGGCACGGCCTCTGATCCGGTCGGGAGCGGCTTCGTGCGTTCTCTGGAGCGGCCGGAGGGTAATGCCACGGGGTTCAGCAACAACGACCCGGTCATGGCGGATAAATGRCTGGAATTGTTGACCGAGATTGCGCCCGAGACACGCAGGGTCGGCGTGGTATTCAATCCGCGCACGACCCCTGCAGCAGGTGAAACCTATCTCGCGCGCCTGAGGGCGGCGGCTGCCTATGCTCGGTTGTCTCTTGGCCCGGTGGCAGTGATGGACCCGAACGGCATCGAGGGTGCGATCGCGGACTTCGCAGGACAGGGCAGCGATGGCGGGCTGGTGTTCCTGCCCGACAGCTTCACGTTCCGCCACGCGGCGCAATGTGCCAAGGCCAGCGCCCGGCATCGCCTTCCTGCCATCTATCCGTTCGACACCTTCACGCGCCAGGGCGGGCTGATGTCGTATACGGGGGGGCGGGACGAGGCGAGCGACCTCATCGCATCCTATAGCGACCTTATCTTGCGTGGTGCGAATGTCGCCGAGTTGCCGGTGCAGTTCTCGCGCAGCTTCGAACTGGTCATCAACGAAATGGCCGCCGCATCTCTGGGATTGAGCGTGCCGCTTTCGCTCCGGATTCGCGCGACACGGATCGTTTCGTGACGCAGGGCGAGACTTCTCGGCCGCGAGGTGCTCTCACCCGCAAATATGCGGTTTTCGTCGGCGTCGCGATCTGCCTCGCGCTTGGGCTCAATACGGCAATTGCAACGTTCTTCGCCTTCTCGGATCAGAGGGCGCTGGTGGTGCGCGTTCAGCAGGAGCAGGCCCAGGCCGCAGCGCAGCGGATCGGCGCCTTCGTGGCGGAGATCATGCAACACCTGGACTGGATCTCCCAAAGCGGCGCGAGCAACACTCCACCCGAGGAACGCCGCCTCGACGGCCTGCGGCTGCTGCGGCAGGTTCCGGCCATTCTCGAATTACGCCAGATCGATCCGGCGGGACGCGAGCAACTCTCGCTTTCGCGCGTCAGCCGCGACCAAACCGGTGGCGACGTCAACTGGTCGACTGATCAGGGTTTCCAGGCCGCCCTGGCGCAGGGCAGCTATTACAGCGATGTCCAATTCCGGCGCGGCTCGGAACCCTATATGATGCTGCTCAAGCGAGCGGCATCTCCGCACTGGGTTGCACAGGCGACCGTCAACCTCGTCTTCATCCGTGATCTGGTGTCCCGGCTGAAGGTCGGTGAGACCGGTCGCGCGTATATCGTCACGGGTTCCGGGCGGTTGATCGCGCATCCCGATCTGCGCTTCGTACTAAGGAACACCAATCTTGCCAGCCTGGTGAGTGCGCATGAGGCGGCCGGAGTGACCGGTGCAGGACTTTCGATGACGGATATCGAAGGCCGGAAAGTGCTGTCCGTGATGGCTTCGGTCCCGGACCTCGACTGGAAGGTGGTGATCGACCTGCCAGAGAGTGAAGCTTTCGCATCGATCAAGGCGTCGCTCCTGCGCTCGCTGGTGCTTCTGGTCCTCGCACTGTCCGCTGCCGTGCTGGCCGGCATCATCTTGAGCCGGAAACTTGTCGCCCCGATCAAGGCCCTCGGCGACGGCGCCGCGCGGATTGGCCGAGGCGAATTGGACGAGCGGATCAGCATCAACACCGGCGATGAATTGCAGCAGCTCGGCGAGCAGTTCAACCTGATGGCTCAGCGCCTCGAGGAAAGCCGCGCGGTTCTGGAGGACAAGGTCACGGAGCGTACAGCGGCCCTGGAGGCCGCTCTCGAGCTTGCTTCGGCCGGACAACGGGCGGCAGAAGAGGCGACGCKGGCAAAGTCCCGGTTTCTGGCGGTTGTCGGCCACGATATCCGCACGCCGCTCTCGGGCGTACTCGGGGTTCTGGAGCTTCTCGACCGTGGTCGCCTGAGCCAACGCGATCGCCGCCTCGTCGCCATGGCGGCGACCTCGGGCGAGGCCCTGGTCGATCTGGCCAATGCGACGCTTGACCTGTCCCGGCTGGAGGCAGGAACCGAAAGCCTGGATCTGCGCAATTTCGAGTTGGGCGCGCTCCTGAACGCCGCCGCGGCGCTGATGCGCCCCCTCGCCGAGCAGAAGGGACTTGTCCTGACACTGCGTCTGCCCCCAGCCGGCGGCCTGCAGTTGCACGGCGATCCCGGCAAGATCCACCGGATTCTGATCAATCTCTTGCGCAATGCGATCAGTTTCACGGAGCGTGGCGGAATCGAATTCGGCGCTGAGCTCCAGCCTTGTCCATCTGCGGAAAATTCAGAATTGACGCTCACGGTCCGCGATACCGGCATAGGCATCGAGCCGGCGATGCAACGCCACATCTTCCACGACTTTGTGCAGGTCGACCCGGACACGGGCCGGCGCAATGGCGGGGTCGGGCTCGGGTTGGCGATTTGCAGCAAGCTGAGCGAACTGATGGGCGGCACGATTTCCGTCGTCAGCGGTCGCGGGCAAGGCAGCACCTTCATTGTCCGTTTGCCGATGGTTGCGGCCAAGGCCGCCGCGCGGTCCGGGCCTATGGCGACGGCGCAGCTGCAACGCGTGCTCGTGGTCGACGATGATCCTGTGACGCGAGAGGTCGCCCGGGTCATGGTCGGGAAGGCCGGCCACAAAGTGCAGGCCGTGGCCTCGGGCGAAGCTGCCCTGGCAACGCTGCGTAATCGCGCCTTCGACATTGTCCTGCTCGATATGCACATGAGCGGAATCGACGGAATCGAAACCGCGCTTGCGGTCCGCGAGCTGCCGAACATCACGCAACCCCGGATCGTCGCGCTGACGGCCGATGTCTCCCCGGAGACGATGCGGCGGATGCGAGCAGCCGGGCTGACGGCGATCCTGTCCAAGCCCATTACTTCTGTAGCGCTGCTACAGKTCATAGGGCGCGGGAGCAGTCGCAGCGGCCAAGGTCCGGTCGTGTCCCTCTCAGTGGACCAGCCGGTCGACGCAAGCTTCTTCCAGACCCAGAGTCGAMTGATCGGAAGCGAGCGCACGCGGCAACTCGTGGCGCTCTTCGCGACCGTATCCGAGAAAATCCTGAAGGGGATGCGGGCGGCGCTCCGGGCTGTCGACCGGGCCGAACTTAGCCGATTGGCTCACCAGCTCGCGAGTTCCGCCGGGGCCGTCGGCCTCGGGCGTGTCTTCGCACAAGCCAGTGCGCTGGAGCGCGACGCAATGGTCGCCGATCGCGAGGAGCTTATCCTCGCCATCGAAGCGCTCGACCGCGACCGTAGCGAGGCGCTGGAGACCCTGGATGGGTTCGGGGACAGGTCGGCAGCCGGAGCGGCCCGTCAGGTGTTGCGTTCGACTGGCACGCCGAGCTTGTAGCCGATCCCGCTGACGGTCGCGATCATGCCCGGCTTTCCACCATGTCCCAGCTTCCTCCGCAGACGCGCGACCAAGGCATCCACACTTCGCGCGTCGACATCGGTATAGCGATTGCTGACGACCTCGATCAGATAGTCGCGACTCAAGGGGCGGCCATCGCTTTCGACGAGAGCTGCAAGCAAGTCGAACTCGCCTCGCGTCAGGCGAATGGGGTCGCCATTGATCGTCGCGAGCTCACGCCGCAGAAAATCCATGATGAAGGGGCCAAAGGTGGCCGTGGTGCTGCGCCGGGCCATGTCCCGCTCGATCTTGCGGCGCCGCAGCAGGGAGCGGGTTCTGGCGAGAAGGTCACGCAGGTCGACGGGCTTGTTGACATAGTGGTCACCGGCAAGCTCGAGGCCGACGATCCGATCGATGTCGGCATCGCGACGCGTCACGAAGATGATTCCGGCGTCGGAAACCGATTGAAGCTCCTTTGCCAGCTCGAACCCGTCTCCATCAGGCAAGACGACGTCGATGAAGATCAGTTCCGGCTTGAAGCGCTGGATCGTCCGCCTGGCCTGGGCGATGGTCTCCGCCTCCTGGACGTGAAACCCCTGGTCGATGAAATATCCCGCGATGACCGCGCGGGTGACGGGGTCATCTTCGACGATGACGAGCCGCTCGCGGGGTGTCGTATCCATCGGTCCTTGGTCTTCCCTGGCCATCCGAACGTCAACGAGGCCGTGCTACATCATGGAGCGGACGATCCAACAGCGACTGACGCGCTGCAACCTGCCGAAGCCCCGATTGTGAACGGCTGTTCGCTTTCCAATCGAAGCGGGGCGGTTTGCCTGCGGATAGTCGGCAAGTCGCCCTGGCCAGCCGGACAGCGCCCTTTGGGACACGTGCTTCTTCCATGGCATGGCCGGCATCCTCGGTTCAAAGGCCTATTTCAAAGGGAGCCACTTTCCAGAGGGCAAACCATGTTCTAACGCTGATCACATGCACGCGAATGGCCATTCCGGCGCGCAAGGGCGACTGCTCGCAGCAGCGCTTGCGCGGGTTGTTCTATTTGATGCGATGGCCACGTAGCAGGCGCTCCGGCGCGGCCCAGCCGACATAGCTGGGTTGGGTCCAGCCGGGAGCCACCTCAAGCGCCTGAACGGCGAGATAGCCGTCGATGTCGAGCAAGGGTGCCATTCCATTCTCCCATGGTCGGGACGACAGCGAGCTACCACCAAAGGGCAGGCATTATGGCCTTTCGGGGGGCAAAGCGTAGGCAGGATCAGCGTTTCGGTCGAGCCAGTGCGTTCAGGAGTTCTGCTTCCGCAGCCGGGGCGAGGGGGCCTTCCGCATTGCGGTCCTGCAGGAAAGCGTCCGCTGCGCTGTCTCCGCTGGCAGGGCGATACCCACCCTCCGACGAGGGGGGGGCAATGACAAGCTCGGTGCGCCAGCGGCCCTCGACGCGGCAATCGATGCCCTTCCAGCGATCTGCTCCCTGCGCGGCGCTGGCGAGCGTATATTCGCGGCAGAGCGTGCCGTCTCCCAGTCGATGTGACGAGACCAGCGTGATGCTGCCGCCGGCAGCGCCGTGCGGCCATGATGTGCTGCTGCCACTTGCCGAGCTGCCGAGCGCCGTGTCGAGAGCCGCGCGGGCCGATTGGAACAGGGCGACGCCGCTAGGATCTGGGTTGCTAGGCGTTTCCGAGCCGATCCGGTAACCGGCGATCCCGCCGATAAGCAGCGCAAAGCAGGCTGCCAGAGGCAGTTGCCAGCCCGGGCGGCGCGGGAGGGAGCGCGGGGAGACGGCCGGGGCGGGCGCTGCGAGTGTGGCGCCGCCCTCGATCACTGCCAGGCCATGCCGACCTGGCCTGACTCCGTCGGCGGCGCGAATCGCTGCGAGCAGGTGCGGCGGCACGGCCTGATCGGAGCTGCCGGCGTCCTCCAGCAGCGCCCGGCTTTCCACGAACAGGGCAAAGCGCTCGGCGAGTTCTGGCTCGGCCATGACCCGCGCATGCAGCGCATCGGCCGTGGCCTTCTCGAGTTCGCCGTCGGCCAGGGCCAGCAACATTTCGTCCGAAACCGCGCTCGTCATGATGTCTTGTCCATTCCAAGTTTCGCCGCGAGGCCCTGGCGGGCTCGCGAGAGCCGGCTCATGACCGTGCCGAGCGGGATCGAGAGCTGCTGCGAGGCTTCGCGGTAGCTCTTTCCGTCGACACAGACCATCATCAGCAGTTCGCGATGGTCGGACGGCATGGCTCCCAGCGCCTGTTGAACGGAATCGACGGTCAAGGCGACGTCGCCGACATGCCGGCCGTCTTCCCCGGCGAGATCGAGATGGTCCTCGAGAGCCTCGCTTTGTCCTTCGCTACGGCGCTTGCGGAGCGAGTCGATCCAGAGGTTGCGTGCAATCCTGAACAGCCAGGCATCGAGCCGGGTACCGGGTTGCCAGAGCGCCTGTGCCTTGAGGGCCCGCTGGCAAGTTGCCTGGGCGAGTTCGTCGGCCTCGCTCGCCGAGTGGGTCAGGGAGAGCGTGAACCGGCGCAGTCTCGGCAGCAAGGCCACAAGCTCGCTGGCGAAGGCCGACAGGGGCGGCTCGGTGCCTGCCGACGCGGCCGTCGTTCCGGTGGAGGCCGTCATATGGGATTGGACGATGTCCAAAGTCGTATCCTTGTCGTCAGGATCAGCAGGCAAGATCGCGCATCGACCTATGGCTGCGCGGGCTGCGGCCGGCATTCCAGCAGACCCCAGCCAAAGACAGGGTCGCGGCCCGGCTCCCCGAGATCGGTCGCCTCGCTGGACAGTGCCGCCACGAGCATCTGCGGTGTCGCGCCCTGATCGGCGGAGCGGCGCTGAGAGAAGGCGAKGGCGACCAGTGGCGCGGCATAGGAGGTTCCCGAGCGCAGCCGACCCGGGCGCAAGGCCTTGTCGGGCATCTGGATACGCACGCCAGGGGCCGCAAAGGCGATATGTGCGCCGCGATTCGCGCGGGCGAAGACCTGGCGCTCGCGGTCGATGGCCGTCACCGCGACCGCCCATGGATAGGCCGCGGGATAACGCGGTTCGGTGCCCGGCCCGTCATTGCCGGCGGCGGCGACTAGGACTGTGCCGCGCTGCTGCATCGCCCGGCCGGCATGGTCGAGCAATGCGTTGGCCGGCCCCGCGAGGCTGAGATTGACCACGGGTACGGAACGTTCCGCCAGACGGTCGAGTGCCGTTACGAGGTCGAGGCTGTCTGTGCTGGCGCCACCCGCGCGCCGATGGAAGGCGTCGACCGCGATCACCCGCGCCCCGGCCGGGCCCGGTCCGTTCCGGGTCAGCAGGATCGCGATATCGGTGCCGTGCGTGTCGCGAGCTGGCCGGTAGTCCGGGGCTCGCACCACCTCGGTGACAATGCCGCTGTGCGACAGGAACGGGTGCTCGGCATCGACTGCGGTGTCGACCATGCCGATCGTGCCATGGGCGCGACAGGTGCCCTCGATCCGTGCTTCCGGGGTCGTCAGGGAGAAGCAGCGTGCCTCGGAACAGGGGGCAGCCAGACTGCGATAGAGATGGTTGAGATCGACCAGCGCCGAAGGCGCRAGCGAGCGCACCCGCTGCAGCGCACGCGCGGTTGAGAGGCCACGCGGAACGCGCAGCCGGGCCGACAGACCGGGCAGCAAGGCGAGCTGCCGCTGTGCCATGATCCGAAAGCCGTCGCGGCGAAGCTTGTCGAAATCGGCTTCGACGAGCCCGCTGGCGACAAGCTCGCGCGGAGACGCTTGTGGCGTGGGCGGCCCCGCCCGCCGCGGACGCTGCGGGGCACGGCCTTCAATGCCGAAGAGCCTGAGCAGGTTGAAGGGGCCGGTCCCGGTGCCGCGATAGCGCGCTGGGTCGACGCCGTCACCGCCTCCGCCGCCGCCTGCGGTGCCACCGCCTGCGCCGCCGCCGGCTCCACCGCCGCCACCGTCCCCGCCATCGTCATCGGCAAGCGCCGCAGGCGCCTGCCATGCCGCGTTGCCCGGGCCGGGCAGCGGCGACAGAGCCAGCACGAGGCCGAGCGCGAGCGCCCTGGCCTGGGTGCCACGCAGGTCGCTCACGCGGCGTGTCCTTCATGCTGCAGCCTGATGCCGACGCCGACCATCCGGATCGCGTCTTCGGCCGCACGGCGCAGCAGCTTCTCGGTTTCGGCGATGGCCTCTTCCAGCGTGCAGGGACGCTTCAAGATGCTCGCGAAGGCATCGATCCCATGCTCGAAATTGATGCGGACACGGCCGCGGCCGATGGTTCCGGCAAGCGCGATGACCGGGATGCCCCGCTTCTTGGCCCGGCGCGCAACCTCGGCGGGAATCTTGCCGAACGGTGTCTGCTCGTCGAGGCAGCCTTCGGCCGTAATGACCAGGTCGGCCTGACCCAGCAAGTCATCAAAAGCCAGATATTGCATGACGATGTTGTACCGCGGATGCAGCCTCGCGCCTAGGAGCGCCTGGAGACCGGCGCCCAGCCCGCCAGAGGCACCACAACCGGGCGCTGTGCTCGTATCGTCGCCCGTCGCAGCCTGGAGTTGAGCTGCATAGACATGCAGCGCCTGCTCGAGCGCGACCACCTGCTCCGGCGTTGCGCCCTTCTGGGGAGCAAAGACCCGGGCGACACCGTTGCGGCCGAGCAGGACATTGTGCCAGTTGACCGCAGCATCGATCCGGGTGGTCGCAAGGCGGGGATCCCGGCCGCTCAGGTCGATCTGGGCGAGAGTGGCAAGTGCGCCGCCGCCCCGGCCGATGCGCCGGCCCGAAGCGTCGAGCAGCCTGATGCCGAGGGCATCTGCCATTCCGGCGCCGCCGTCATTGATGCCGCTGTCGCCGCAGCCGACCAGAATGCGCTCGGCGCCGGCGTCGAGCGCGGCACGGATCAGTTCGCCGACACCGTAGCTGGTGGTCAGCATCGGATTGCGCCGATCACGAGGAACAAGTGCGAGCCCGGCAGCGGCGGCCATCTCGACGACAGCCGTCCTTGGTCCGGAACGCCCGAGGAAGCCGAAGAAGGCCTCGACCGGCTCGCCGACCGGCCCCGTCACGGTGAGGCGATGGAGACGGCCTCCGGTCGCGGCGACGAGCGCCTTGGTGAAACCTTCTCCTCCATCGACGAGGGGGGCAAGCAGGGTGTCAGCGTCGGGCATGCCAGTCTTCACGCCTAGCGCGATGGCCGCTGCGACAGCGCTCGCATCCAGGCTTTCCTTGAAACCGGAGGGGGCGATCAGGATCTTGAGGGTCATGTTGGGCTCCTCGAACACAGGGAGGCTCGTGCCTCCCTGTGCCAAACGAAGCCTGTGCGCGCTTATTCCATGCCGGCTCAATAATTTCTGCGGCCGCCCGCGAAGGGCCGGTCAACGCAGCAGCGGCAGGCCCATCAGTGGCCAGATGTAGGTCGCGAAGCCCATGAGTAGGGCGAAGATCAGGGGTAGCAATACCGCCGATAGCAGTACGAGGTCGCGCGGCTGATAGGTCGGCCGGGCGAGCCCGGCAAAGAGTGCAACCGGCTTGGCGCTGACCGGCAAGGTCTGGCAGAAGCCGGTTCCCATCACGATGACGAAAGCCAGCGCGCGGAGATCGTAACCCTGCGCCGCGAACGGCAAGGCGAGCATCGGAATCAGCACCGCGGCGCGGGCCGAGCGTGAGGTGATGACCAGGTGCGAGAGCAGCGCGATGGCACAGATCACCCCGACCAGCAGCCATGGCGTTGTCAGCGCTTCACCGGGCAGAAGGCCGAGCAGGCCCTTGACGATCGCGCCCGCCGCCCCGGTTTCGATCAGCGCGCCACCCATCAGTGTCGTCGCCGCGAGGAACAGGATGAGCTGCCATTCCGTCGCTTTCACGGCCTGTTTCATCGAGACTGGAGCGAGCGGTTGCAGAGTGACCGCGACAGCGCCGAGCAATGTCACGATCGCGATGTCGATGCCGTGCCAGCTTTGCGTGCTCCAGCCGATCATCACTGTGACAGCGACCGCGAGCACATGGATTTGTGGTCGGGTCAAAGGCGTTCGCTCAGGCGAGCGTCGCTCCAGCGAGCAGCTGCGCTCGGCGCGAGACAGGAACAGCGTGAGAATGGCGATCGTGGCGGCGAGGCTGCACAGCACCGCGAAGGGCRGGCCGAGGACGATCCAGTCGAGATAGTCCAGCCCCGGGCGGCCTGCCCTTGTCATCATCTCGACCGCGATCAGATGCGCGCCGGCTCCGATCAGCGATCCGCCCGCCGATAGCAGGATGACGGAGGGAAACAGCAGCGCCAATGCCCGGTTGATACGGCGGTCATCGATCGCCTCGGCCAGCGCCAGATAGACCGGCAACAGCAATGCGGCGCGTCCGGAGGTCGAGGGGACGAGGAAGGCGGTGGCAATGATGACGAAGGTCACGGAGAAGAAGAGCGAGGATACGCGCGAGAAGGGCTGCAGCGCCGACAGGGCCAGGCGTTCGGCGAGGCCGGAAGCGCGCAGTGCGGCCGCGATCACGAAGGAACCGATCAACAGCCAGATCRACTCGCTGCCAAGTGCGAGATAGAGCTGTTCGGTCGGCACCGTGCGGGTTGCGACCAGGGCCGCTGCGGCCGCAAGGGCGATCAGCGTGTCGTCGATCGCCGTCATCGTCCAGCCGATGGTGGCGAGGGAGAAGACGATCAGCACGATCCTGGCATCCGGTGCCAGTGGGGCCCCGAACCAGATCGACGATGCCGCAGCCGACGCGAGGGCTATGGCGGCGAAACGGATGAATGTGCCGGGCGCGCCGGGCGGCGCCAGAGGCGCACCGGCATGTCGGGACGGCTGCACCGGCGCGATCACGACGGGAGGAGGGGGGAGGACGCTGCTCATGTCGAGAGAAACGAGCGAGAACGCGTCTTATTCCCTCGGCTCGGCGCAGCAGTTGCTCAGTCCGCCCGGCGTGGCGGAGTTGACCCTGCATAGACAAGGCCGGCGTCAGTTTCCCGACGCCGGCCCTGTCCTGGCGAAATATCAGGCTCAGGCAACCAGCTTAAGTTCGGCCTGGGCGGCGTTGATCGCCTGCTCGCGTGCCTCGGGACCGAAAGCGAGCTTCTCGACGCGAATGAACGTGACATCGGTGATGCCCATGAACCCGAACAGGGTGCGCAGATGCGGCTCCTGCGAGTCCATGATCTGGGCGGGGCCGCTGCTGTAGAGACCGCCGCGGCTCTCGACCACGATCGCACGCTTGCCGGTCATCAGGCCTTCCGGGCCAGACTCGGTGTAGCGGAAGGTCACGCCGGCGCGCAGCACATAGTCGAACCAGGCCTTCAGCGTCGACGAGATGCCGAAATTGTACATCGGCGCGCCGACCACGATGATATCGGCCGCCTTCAGTTCCTCTACGAGCGCATCGGACAGCGTGCGGGCTTCTACCTGAGCCGGATTGGCCGGCTCGCCGCCGCGAATGGCGGTCGCGGAATCGAGGGTCAGATGCGGAACCGGGGCCAGGCCGATGTCACGTTCGACGACCTTCAGGCCAGGGTTCTGGGCGGTGAGTCGGGTGACGGTATCCTGGACGAGCTGCTTCGAAACGGAAGCCGAGCCGAGGGCGCTGCTGTTGAGAACGAGAAGGTTGGACATGGTTGCGATCCTGAAACGGAGGGAATGGCCTCGATGCAGTGCAACATAGCGGTTCACTTCACGCACCAGAACGCCCATAGTGGGAACCATACTGTTGCTCTCAGGGGAACACTCTCATGTCGGAGCTCGATGACATCCGCAGCTTCATCGCCGTGGTCGAGACCGGTGGCTTCGGGCGCGCGAGCAAGGTGCTGGGTCTRTCGAAGTCTATCGTCAGCCGTCGCATCGCTCGACTCGAGGCCGATCTCGGTACCCGGCTGCTCAGCCGCACGACCCGCGGCATCAGCCCCACGGAGGCCGGGATCGAGTTCAAGGCGCGCGGCGAACGCATCCTTGCGGATCTCGCGGAGGCGCGTGAATCGGTGGCGCAGCAGACCGGTGGCGTTGCCGGGAGGCTGCGCCTGTCGATGCCGCTGACCTTCGGCGTGCGCCATGTCGCGCCGGTCCTCGCCGAGCTGGCGCATCGTCACCCCAAGCTGGAGCTCGATGTCGAGGCCAGCGACCGCTATGTCGATCTGATCGGCGAACGTTTCGATGCGGCGATCCGGATCGGCACGCTCAAGGATTCCAGCCTGGTCGCGCGGCGCATCGCGCCGGTCTACGGAGCCGTGGTCGCAAGCCCGGGCTATCTCGATCGCAGGGGCCGCCCGATCTCGCCGCTCGACCTGACCGAGCACGACTGCCTCATCTATACCGGTACAGCGACGACAGACTGGACCTTTCGGATGAGCAAGCGCTGGGTTTCGGTCAGGCCGACCGGCCGGATGCGCTCGGACAGTGGCGAAACCCTGGCGGAATGGGCGGAGGCGGGGCTCGGGCTCGCCGTGCTGCCGACCTTCATGCTCACGGACGCGATCAGTAGAGGCGCGCTCRAGCATTTGTTGCTGGACTATCCGATGAAGGAGCAGGGGCTCTTTGTCGTGCGCCCGCCAGGCGCCTATGTTCCCGGCAAAGTGCGCGTTCTGATCGATCTCCTGGTCGAGCATTTCGGAGGCGAGCCGAGCTGGGATCGCTGCCAGATGGCGGCGAAGGCGCGCGGATTGTCCTTCGGCGCGGAGCCGGTTTCCGATGATGCCGTCGCGTCGGAGGCCGGGCTGCCTGCACATCAATTGGCGTGATCTTCGGCATCACATGATTTGGCGTTGCATTCCCTGAACGAGCGGCCAGTCTGCACGCGCTCACAAACGGAGATTGCGATGCTGCTCGTTGGAATGCTGGACAGTCCCTATGTGCGGCGCGCCGCCATTACCGGAACCTTGCTCGAGGTCGAATTCGAGCATCGCTCGGTCTCCGTGTTCCGCCACATGGATGCGTTCCGGGCGATCAATCCATTGATCAAGGCACCCTCGCTGGTTTGCGAGGATGGCACGGTAATCAGCGAGTCGCTGCTGATCATCCAGCATTTCGAGGATGTCGCCGGCCGTTCCCTGCGACCGATCGAAGACACTGCCCGGGTCCGCGATCTCAGCCTGACCGGCATTGGCATCGTCGCGGCGGACAAGGCCGTCTCGGTGGAATATGAGCGCAAGCGTCCCGAAGCCCAGCGCTATGCACCCTGGCAGGAGCGCATCGTGACGCAGTTGCACACTGCGCTCGATCTGCTGGATCAGGCGGCCCAGCGCGGTGAACTGGGCTCGGGGCCGGAGCTCGAGCCTGCCGATATCGCAGCTGCCATCGCCTGGGGGTTCTGCCGCTTCGTGATCCCGGACTATGTCGAGGAGAGCCGCTGGCCGGCTCTTGCTGCTYAGGCGCGCGCCTGCGAGGAGCTGGCCGTGTTCAAGGCCTGGCCAATCGACCGGGAGTGAGCCCCCGGTTCAGCCTGCTCAGTTCTGGACGAAGTTCGTCGGCAGTGGTTTCACCGCAGGGCCGCTGAAGCTGCCGGTCTTGGCGTCGCTCGGATCGGCATGGCTGAAGCCGAGCGAGGCGGCCGGACCGGGGCCCTGGACCCAGCCGGGTGGCGGGGCCGAGGCGGCCTTGGCGCGTGCGGTCGCAACCGTCACCTTGCGACCTTCGGGCGCGGGACGGCTAACGGCGGCGAAGAGCGAGTCCAGGTTCGAACGGTCGGCGTCATATTGCGCAACGATCGGCGTGGGTGCAGGGCTGCCACCGTTGTTCCGCTCGGTCCGGGCAATCACGGTGCTGCCGAGTTGCGGCCGGCTCGGCGGCATCGGATGAGTGATCGTGACCAGCCTGCCTTCCTGCTGGACGGCCGGCACCGGGTCGGCATCGCTGCCGCGCAACGAGGCCGTGGCCAGGTTCGCAAAGGCGACCGGACGCGAAGGCGGCAGCGGGGCGGCCATCGGCTTGCCGGCGACGACCGTCTCGACCAGTGCCGTCATTTCGCCGGGACGGCGCGGCGGCAGCGAGGCCAAGATCAATTTCTGCTCCTCGCCGGGGCGGCCGCCGGGCGCAAGCTGAGGTGCGAAGGCAAGTGCTCCGCCTTGCTGCGGCAGTGCAGCAACCTGGACAACGCCCTGCTGCCCAGCCGGCGGAGTGAGGCCGCCAGGGCGTGCGATGGGAAGCGGCGCGTCGATCAGCTTCGGCCTGACCTCTTCGGGAGCGGGCGCTGGTGCGAGCGCCGCGACCTGAACCGGCGGCTCGGCCGGGACGGGGGCCTGACGGATGGGGCGGGTCACGCGCGGAGCCGGCTCCGGAGCCGGGACCGCGACGAGCGATGCGCCGAAGCGCGTGCCGCCATCCTCCGAGCTGCTGTCGGCGTAATTCTGGCGGGCATAGGCCATGACGACCGGCTGCGGCTTCGGCGCGGGGGCGCGCCCGCGCTGTGGCCGTGCATCCGCCTCCTCGTCATCGCCGCCGAAGAGGGCGGCCCACAGGCTCTTGCGACCGGATGAAATCACCGCGCCTTCATCGAGATCGGCGGCGGCATAACCAGCCACGGCACCGCCGCGCGCCAGGACATCGGCTTTGGCCAGCTCGTATCCGGCAAGCGGCTGGCCATCGGCCGGCAGATGCACGGTCTTCTCGTCCGGGAAGAGGCGCACCAGCTGGTCGCGCGTCATGCGCGGCCAGGAGCGGACCGAGCCGGCATCGAGATGGACGAATGGCGTATGCGCGCCCGGATAGAAGCCGACGCCGCCGCGTTGCAGCCGCATGCCGGCTTCGCGAATCCTGGCTGTCGGGGTATCCGGCAGGTAGAAGTCCATCGCCTTGCCGAGCGTGTGCTGGCTGTGCTTGGCGACGCCGCGCGAGCGTCGGCGCAGCATCGAATTGGTACCGGGCGAGCGATAGGCTGAGACGACGTGGAAGGGCTGCTCGGAGCCGACGGTGCGCTGAACCTCCCAGGCGACGTCGAACAGGCGCGGGTCCATCTTGATCGGTTCGTCGATGCGCCAGTCGCGCAGGGCCCAGTTCAGCTTCTCCAGGCCTTCGGCGACATAACGTCCGTCACGCTTGAAGGTTACGGTGATCTCTTCCTTGGTGTGCATGTGCCGGATGGAGATCGTGCGCGTGTCGCCATTGGCGACGGCGTTCTGCGTGCCGCGGATGCCGCAGACGAGGGCCGCGAATGCAATGGCCATCGTCAGTCCGCCACGGAAACCCGGCGTAACGCGCAGCAGAAGCCGTCTCGGCATGGTGGCTGAGGATCTGCTCAAGCTACTCGACCCGTCTCGATGCGCCGGCAAGGAGCTCGGCAAACGTCAACGAACAGTTGCGGAGATGCGTTAACAGCAGGTTAACAAGCAGGTAACCTGCACGCTACGATTCTTTCCACCGAAGCTGGCTAGCTGTGGATCGTGGCGAAAAGGTGCCCGATCCACATTTCGCCACGATCTCAGCCCTGCTGCTCCAGAGCCTGCCGCACCATGCGGTGGAAGCCGTAGATATCGTCGAAGGTCACCAGCTTGCCGTCCGGCTGGACGACATGAGTGTTGTAGACAAGGTGGATCTGCAGCGGCTGCGGCAGCCGGATGGTGCGCTCACCGGAGCCGATMAGACGCTTCAGACGCTCTGTCGTCCATTCCGGGCCGAGCACCTGGTCGGCAAGCAGGAAAGGATTGTCGACGCGCACGCAGCCATGGCTGTAGGCCCGGCGTTCCGTCGCGAAGAGCCGGCGGTTCGGCGTGTCATGCAGGTAGACGGCATGGTCGTTCGGGAACATGAACTTGATCCAGCCGAGCGCGTTGCGCTCGCCCGGCGGCTGGCGCACCGAGATGTTGTTGCCGCGGCGGGTCACGACATAGCCGCGCTTGGCGGCATAGTCCGGATCGGCGGCGAGGCCGGGCAGGAATTCCTTCTTCAGGATCGATGGCGGCACAAACCAGGATGGGTTGACCACGACATGGTCCATCCGGTGCGAGAAAATCGGCGTCGCCGATTCAGGTTTGCCGACGATGGTGCGGGCGTGGTGCACCACCTTGCCGTCGCGGATTACCCGCATCTGGAATTCCGGCACATTGACCATGATATGGGTCTGGCCGAGATCGGCGGGCAGCCAGCGCCAGCGCTCCATCTGCGCGACGATGTCCTGCTGGGCGCGGTTGGTCGCCGGCGTGCCGAGCGCCGCAATCGTCTGGGCGCTGAGGATGCCGTTGGCGCGCAGGCCAGCCTGTTTCTGGAACTCGGCGACTGCAGTGGCGGTCGAGCGATCGAACACAGCCTCATCGGACGGGCCGAGGCCGAGCCGGGYGCGGATCAGGTGTACGCGCTCGTCACGCATGCCGAGCTTGAGCGGAGGGCCGGCGGGAATGCGCACCATGGGCGTATCGTCCTGGTGGTGGCGCAGCTCGGCGAGCTTGGCCTTCAGGCGGCGATAGCCCTCATGCGGCGGGTTGTAGGCCGCCAGCACCTTGCCCGGATCTGGAACGGCCGCGATCTCGGAGAGAACCTCGGTGGCGGAGGGCAGATACAGTGTCGGCGTGAGCAGCTTGGAAAGCCGGCGCGGGTCGACGCGGGCGCCGCGCGCGTCGCGGGCATAGAGCACGGCGAGCGCGGAAAGCCGGACATCGGCCTCGGCGAGGCTGCCCTTGTCGCTGGCCTCGAAAACGGGCAGCGGATAGTCGGTCGGTCGCAGGCCATCCTCGCCGGCGCGGCTTAGCTGCGCCACGAGCAGCTTGGCCGCCGCGCTCCAGCCCTTGCCGTCGATCCAGAAGGGACGGTTCTCGAAAGCCTGATAGGCGGCGAGGATCTCGCTGCGCTCGCGTTCCGCGAGGCGCGGCAATGCCAGCGCTTCCGGCGCGCGCTCGGTGATTTCGGCGGCGAGCGCCGGTCCGGCGGGAAGCTCGACCACGACCTTGGGCAGGTCCGGCGGCGCAATCACGGGTTCGGCGGAGCGCAGAGGCGCAGGCCTGGCGGCGGGGACAAGCGCTGGGTCGGAAGGCGGCAGATCGATGGCCGGGATGTCGAGCACCACAGGCTCGTCGAGGTCGACGCCGGGCGTCGTGGCAGGCGTCGGGGGCACCTCGAGCGGAGCAAGCCCGCCCTGTGGCTGGGCCGAGGGGGCAACCGTGCCGGTCACCATCTCCGGCTCGGCGTTCGCGGCCTTGGGGGCGGTCTCGATCGTGACGACAACCTCCGGCAAGACCGGCGGCGTCAGGCTCTCGGGCGGCTTGTCGCCATTCAGGATCAGCAGTGCCGGCTGCTCGGGCAGGGGGATGCCGAGTTGAGGCTCAAGGGTAGCCTGCGCAAGCGCATATCCGGTACCAAGGGCCAAGGCCAGGACCGATGCAGAAGCAAAGCTCGCCCAGTGGCGACGACGCATGGTCCAATTCCCTATAGCTCTGCCCGATATCCGCGATACCTGCGTGACTCGGCCTGTTTCGACAAGATGCGGGGGTGCAACAGCGGGCATCTTTCAGCTCTACAACGCCTATGCCGCATCCGAGTTCGCAGATGCGTCATCGCCCTCGATCAGCCCGTAATCCTTGAGTTTGCGATAGAGCGTCGAGCGACCGATGCCGAGTTTGCGCGAGACCTCGGACATGTGTCCGCGATAATGCGCCAGGGCGAATTTGATGATCTCGCGCTCGAGCTCTTCGAGCCTGCGGATGTCGGAGCCGGCGACCAAATCGAGCGCATTGGGATCGCGCACCGGCACCTGAATGATGCGCGGCGCCTCGTCGCGCGGCTCGGGGCGAGCGGTTGCGGTCGGCGCGGCCGGGATACGGACTTCAAAGCCTTCCATCTGCGCCGCGATCTGGGGGAATTCGGCGACGGTCAGCTCATCGCCATCCGCGAGCACGACCGCCCGGAACATCGCATTCTCGAGCTGGCGGACATTGCCCGGCCAGTCATAGCCGTTGATCAGGTTGAGAGCCTCGGGCGAGATCGCTCGCAGCTTCTTGCCCTCTTCGGCAGCGAACCGGACGAGGAAGCCGCGGGCCAGATCGGCGATGTCCTCCCAGCGCTGCCGCAGTGGCGGCAGCGTGATCGGGAAGACATTCAGGCGATAGTAGAGATCCTCGCGGAATTCGCCGCGCTTCACCTGATCGAGCAGGCTTTTGTTGGTGGCTGAAATGATCCGGATGTCGACGCGCACCGATTTCTTGCCGCCGACAGGGTCGACCTCGCCCTCCTGGATCGCGCGCAGGAGCTTGACCTGGGCATCGAGCGGCAATTCACCGACTTCGTCGAGGAAGAGCGTGCCGCCATTGGCTTCGACGAACTTGCCGATATGGCGTTCGGTGGCGCCGGTGAACGCGCCCTTCTCATGGCCGAACAGGATGGATTCAACGAGATTATGCGGGATTGCGCCGCAGTTCACCGTGACGAAGGGCTTGCCCTTGCGGTCGCTGGAGCCCTGGATGGCGCGCGCCAGCACCTCCTTGCCGACGCCGGATTCGCCCTCGATCAGGATCGGGATGTTCGATTTCGCGGCGCGTTCGGCCAGTCCGATGACACGGCCCATGTCCGGGCTCTTGGTGGCGAGGTCGCGGAAGCCGAGCTGCCCGGAGGCGCGGCGCTTGAGATAGCGCAGTTCATGTTCGAGCGCGCCGAGCTTCAGCGCGTTCTTGATCGATATCTGCAGCCGCTCGGCGCCGACCGGCTTGACCACGAAGTCGACGGCGCCGGCGCGCATCGCCGAGACCACGGTTTCGATCGAGCCGTTCGCGGTCTGCACGATCACCGGCGTGTCGATGCCGCGCTCACGCAGCCGGGAGAGCACGCCCATGCCATCGAGATTGGGCATGACCAGGTCGAGGACCACAGCGTCGAAGGCTCCGGTCTCGCCATTGCCAAGCAGGGCAAGCGCCTCGTCGCCGCTCTCAGTCACGACGACGTCGTAGCCGAAGCGCTTCAGCATGGCGTCGAGCAGTCGGCGCTGAACGGGATCGTCATCAACGACGAGAACGGTGGTTGTCATGTCACCTCGATGCCGGTCGCTGCAGAATCAGTGTTCCGTTTCGGGGCACTGTCATCCAGAACGGTTAAGCCGCTCTTAAGCGCCGGCGTCGGGCAGCGGCGTTGATCGCGCGGCCTTGTCCGCGCATATGGGTAAGGATGGTTTCGCCAGCGAGGTGCCTTTGACATGACGATTGCTTTCGACGGGACGATCTCCGCCAACGTCGCAAAAAGCGCGGCGAGCAGCGCCGCCAAGACCGCGAAGGCGCTGGGCAAGCTGCCGGAATGGGATCTCAGCCATCTCTATGCGTCGATGGATTCGCCCGAGTTCACCGCCGATCTCGACCGCGCGCTGACCGACTCGCAGCGCTTCGCCGCACTCTATCGCGGCAAGCTGGCGGAGCTCGCCGCCCGTGACGACGCGAGCGCGACACTCGCTGAAGCCGTGCGTGCCTACGAGCGGCTGGAAGACCTGCTCGGCAAGATCATGTCCTATGCCGGCCTCATCTACTCCGGCGACACCACCGATCCGAAGCGCGCCAAATTCTATGGCGACACCCAGGACCGGATGACGACCGCCTCGACCGAATTGCTGTTCTTCGGGCTCGAACTCAACCGCCTCGACGAGGCGCTGCTGGCCAAGATCGCGGCCGAGCCGCCGCTGAGCCATTGGCAACCCTGGATCGAGGATCTCGCCAAGGACAAGCCGCACCAGCTCGAAGACCGGATCGAGGAACTGTTCCACGAGAAGTCGGTGACTGGGCGTGGTGCCTGGAACCGGCTCTTCGACGAGACCGTCGCCTCGCTGCGCTTCACGGTGAATGGCGAGGAGCTGACGCTCGAGCTCACCCTGAACAAGCTGCAGGATGCCGACGGCGCGGTGCGCAAGGCTGCGGCCGAAGCGCTGGGCACGGTGCTGCGCGGCAATCTGCGCACGTTCTCGCTGATCACCAACACCCTCGCCAAGGACAAGGAAATCTCCGACCGCTGGCGCAAATTCGAGGATGTCGCCGATTCGCGGCACCTGGCGAATCGGGTCGAGCGCGAGGTCGTCGATGCTCTCGTTGCGGCCGTGCGCGAGGCCTATCCGCGCCTGTCGCACCGCTACTATAAGCTGAAGGCCCGCTGGTTTGGCCGCGAGGCCCTCGATTACTGGGACCGCAACGCGCCGTTGCCCAAGGTCGAGCAGCGCACGATTCCCTGGACCGAGGCGCGCGACACCGTTCTCGACGCCTATGGCGCCTTTTCGCCCGAGATGGCCGGCATTGCCCGGCGCTTCTTTGACGAGGGCTGGATTGATGCGCCCGCCCGGCCGGGCAAGGCGCCCGGCGCCTTCGCGCACCCGACCGTGCCGTCGGTCCACCCCTATGTCCTGCTGAACTACCAGGGCAAGCCGCGCGACGTGATGACACTCGCCCATGAGCTCGGGCATGGCGTGCATCAGGTTCTGGCGGCGCCGAACGGGGCGCTGATGGCGCCGACACCACTGACCCTGGCAGAGACGGCGAGCGTTTTCGGGGAGATGCTCACGTTCCGCAAGCTGCTCGACGGAACCACCGATCCGAAGCAGCGCAAGGCGATGCTGGCGGCCAAGGTCGAGGACATGATCAATACGGTCGTGCGCCAGATCGCGTTCTACTCCTTCGAGCGCAAGGTGCATGAAGCGCGCAAGGCAGGCGAGCTGACGGCGGACCAGCTTTGCGAACTCTGGATGAGCGTGCAGGCGGAAAGTCTCGGGCCGGCGATCACGCTTGGACCGGGCTATGAGCCGTTCTGGGCCTATATCCCGCATTTCATTCATTCGCCCTTCTACGTCTATGCCTATGCCTTCGGGGATTGCCTGGTGAACTCGCTTTACGGCGTCTATCAGAACTCGGCCGGGGGCTTTCAGGAGCGCTATTTCGCCTTGCTCTCGGCCGGTKGAACCAAGCACCACTCCGAGCTGCTGAAGCCGTTTGGTCTCGATGCGCGCGATCCCGCTTTCTGGCAGATCGGCCTCACCATGATCGAGGGGTTGATCATCGAGCTGGAGGGAATGGCGTGAGGCCGCAATAGCGCTGGAGCGCGGGCATGGCTGAGGGTCCCCTGGTTTTCGATCGTGATCTCGTCCGCCGCCGCCAGGCACGGGCGGTGGCGGGAGGCTATCCCGATTTCCTGCTGGCCCGCGCCAGCGAGGATCTCGACGAGAGGCTCGCTGCGGTGCTGCGCCGCTTCGCATTGGCGGCCGATCTCGGCACGCCGCTGCCGGTTGCAGCACCCGTGCTGCGTGCCAAGGCCGAGGCGCTCTGGCGAATGGCGGAGACCGAGGGGGCGAGAGGCGATGTCGTCGGCGATCTCGAGCGCCTACCGCTCGCAGCGGCTTCGATCGACCTTGCCGCCTCGCTGCTCGCCCTGCACGGCGTCAACGACCTGCCGGGCGCGCTGATTCAGATCAGGCGGGCGCTCAGGCCCGATGGCCTCTTCATCGGCTGCCTGCTGGGCGGTCGCACGCTTCAGGAATTGCGCGAAGTCCTGCTTGCCGCAGAAGCCGAGACGACCGGCGGCGTGAGCCCGCGTGTCGCGCCCTTCGCCGATCTGCGTGACATGGGCAGCCTGCTGCAGCGCGCGGGATTCGCACTTCCGGTGGTCGACAGCGAACTCGTCACGGTGCGCTATCGCGACCTGTTCGGCCTGCTGCGTGATCTACGCGCGATGGGCTGGGCTAATGCGCTGACCGACCGGCGCAAGGCGCCGCTCCGTCGCGACACGCTGATGCGTGCAGCTGCGCTCTATGCCGAGCGTTTTGCCGATCCCGACAGCCGGTTGCGCGCCACGTTCGAGATCGTCTGGCTTTCCGGCTGGGCGCCGCATGAGAGTCAGCAGAAGCCGCTCAGGCCGGGCTCGGCCAAGGCGAGGCTGGCGGATGCGCTCGGCGTGCCCGAGATCGGGACAGGCGAGAAGCCGGGGCAATGACAGGGAGCAGCAGCCGATGAGCGAACGCGCGGTACGGCTTGGTCGCTCCCATTTCAGGCTGTTTCGCGCGATTCCGACGCGTTGGGCAGATAATGACGCCTATGGTCACGTCAACAACGTGGTCTATTACTCCTGGTTCGACACGGCGGTGAATGCCTGGCTGATCGAGCAGGGGCATCTCGATCTTGCCGGAAGCGAGATTGTCGGCCTCGTGGTCGAGACGGCCTGCACCTATTTCGAAAGCGTCGCCTTCCCCGAGACGATCGAGGCTGGAATTGCGGTCGAGAAACTGGGCCGCAGTTCGGTGACCTATCGGATCGGCATCTTCCGGCGCGGTGGCGAGCAGGCGGCGGCGCAGGGCCGCTTCACCCATGTCTATGTCGGGCGCGCCAGCCAGAAGCCGGCCCCGATCCCGGACGGATTGCGCGATGCGCTCCAGGCGCTCGCCGTATCGGACGCGCCGGGCTGATCTCAGTTCGGGACACCGGTTGGTGCTTTCGCGGGCGGAATAGGCGCGAATGCACGCCTGCATGGCATTGATCGGCGGGAATGCGTTGTCTCCGGCGGACAAGCAGGTTATGCCCCGCGCATCAGAGGCGGGCCGGGCGTCCGCGATCAGGGACCAGGCGAGCCGTGATTCCCAACGAGATCAAGATCACTCCGCAACTCGTGGCCGAGCACGGCCTCAAGCCGGACGAATATCAGCGTTTCCTCCACCTGATCGGTCGCGAACCGACGATCACGGAGCTCGGCATCGTCTCGGCGATGTGGAACGAGCATTGCTCCTATAAATCCTCGAAGATCCATCTGAAGACGCTGCCGACCAAGGCGCCCTGGGTGATCCAGGGCCCGGGCGAGAATGCCGGTGTCATCGATATCGGCGACGGACTTGCGGTGGTCTTCAAGATGGAGAGCCACAACCACCCTTCGTTCATCGAGCCCTATCAGGGCGCGACGACCGGTGTCGGGGGCATCCTGCGCGACGTCTTCACCATGGGCGCACGCCCGATCGCGGCCTTGAATGCGCTGCGCTTCGGCGATCCTTCGCATCCCAAGACCCGGCATCTTGTCTCGGGCGTCGTTGCCGGCATCGGCGGCTACGGCAATTCCTTCGGCGTCCCGACGGTCGGCGGCGCGGTCGGCTTCCACACGCGCTATGACGGCAACATCCTGGTCAACGCGATGGCGGTCGGCCTCGCCAAGACCGACGAGATTTTCTACGCCAAGGCGTCGGGTGTTGGTAAGGCGATCGTCTATCTCGGATCCAAGACCGGTCGCGACGGCATCCACGGCGCGACCATGGCGTCGGCCGCCTTCGGCGATGGCGGCGAGGAACGCCGCCCGACCGTGCAGGTCGGCGATCCCTTCGCCGAGAAGCTGCTGCTGGAAGCCTGCCTCGAGATCATGGCGGCAGGCCATGTCGACGCCATCCAGGACATGGGCGCAGCCGGACTGACCTGCTCGGCCGTCGAGATGGGCGCCAAGGGCGACCTCGGCGTCGAACTCGATCTCGACGCGGTGCCCTGCCGCGAAGACCAGATGAGCGCCTATGAGATGATGCTCTCGGAGAGCCAGGAGCGCATGCTCATGGTGATCAAGCCGGGTCATGAGGAGCCGGCCGAGGCGATCTTCAGGAAATGGGGTCTGGATTTCGCCGTTGTCGGCAAGACCACCGACACCTTGCGCTTCGTCGTGAAGCACCAGGGTGAGACCATGGCCGACCTGCCGATCAAGGAACTCGGCGACGAGGCTCCCGAATATGACCGGCCCTGGATCGAGACACCGAAGCTGGCGATCATCGAGGCGGCTGCGGTGAAGCCACCCATGTCGAACGCGGATGCCTTGCTGAAGCTCGTCGGCTCGCCGGATCTCTGCTCGAAGCGCTGGGTCTATGAGCAGTACGACACGCTGATCCTCGGAAACTCGGTGGTCACGCCCGGCGGCGATGCCGGCATCGTTCGCATCGAGGAGGGGCCGAAGGGCCTTGCCATGACCGCCGACGTGACGCCCCGCTATTGCGAAGCTGACCCGTTCGAGGGCGGCAAGCAGGCGGTCGCCGAAGCGTGGCGCAACCTTACCGCCGTCGGTGCGACGCCGCTCGCCATCACCGACAACCTGAATTTCGGCAATCCCGAGCGCCCTGAGGTGATGGGCCAGCTTGTCGGCTGCATCAAGGGTATCGGCGAGGCCTGCAAGGTGCTCGACTTCCCGGTCGTCTCCGGCAACGTCTCTCTCTACAACGAGACCAATGGCATCTCGATCCTGCCGACCCCGACGATCGGCGGCGTCGGTGTTCTGGCCGACGTGACGAAGCACGCGACTGTCGGCTTCAAGGCCGAAGGCGAGAGCATCATCCTGATCGGCGAGACCTCCGGCTGGCTCGGCCAGTCGGCCTATCTCGCGACCATCTGCGGCCGGGAAGAAGGCGCGCCGCCGCCGGTCGATCTCGCGATCGAGCGCCGCAATGGCGAATTCGTGCGCGCGCTGATCACGGGCGGCCGCGTCAGCGCCTGCCATGATCTGTCGGATGGCGGCCTCGCGGTTGCCCTGACCGAGATGGCGCTTGCCGGCGGCGTCGGCGCGACCGTGACGCAGCTTCCCGCGGGGCCGGCCCATGCCGTCCTGTTCGGTGAAGATCAGGCGCGGTATCTCGTCACCGTGCCGTCGAGTGCCGTCGAGGGGCTGCTGACCGAGTCCAGGGCGGCCGGCGTGCCTGCCGCTCTCATCGGCCGGACTGGCGGAAACGCTCTTGCGCTGCCGGGCGAGGCKCCGGTGGCGCTGACCGCGCTCGACAAGGCGCATGAGGACTGGTTCCCGACCTATATGTCGGCCAAGGGCGCGTAAGGAGACACGATCATGGCGATGGACGCGCACGATATCKAGGCGATGATCAAGGCGGCGCTGCCGGACGCGGTGATCGAGATCAAGGATCTCGCCGGCGATGGCGACCACTACGCGGCGACCGTGACCTCGGCCGCCTTCAAGGGCAAGAGCCGGGTTCAGCAGCACCAGATGGTCTATGCCGCGCTGCAAGGCCGCATGGGCGGCGTGCTGCACGCCCTTGCGCTGACGACGACGGTTCCCCAGAATTAGTAGAGATGACCAGCGGGCCTTGACCCCGCCTCAGGAGAGAAGACCGATGAGCGACGTCAACGCCCGTATCGACGCCGAAGTGAAGTCCAGCGACGTGGTGCTCTTCATGAAGGGCACGCCCCAGTTCCCGATGTGCGGTTTCTCCGGGCAGGTCGCCCAGATCCTCGGTTATCTCGGCGTGCCCTACAAGGGCGTGAACGTGCTGGAAGACCAGGAGATCCGCGAGGGCATCAAGGCCTATTCCAACTGGCCGACCATCCCGCAGCTCTACGTCAAGGGCGAGTTCATCGGCGGTTGCGATATCACCCGCGAGATGTTCCAGGCCGGCGAGCTGCAGGCGCTCTTCGAAGAAAAGGGCATCACCGTCAAGCAGGCGAGCTGAGGCTCGTCCGGACCCGTCCGCGGAGCTGCGTCGTAGCCTTCAGGCCGCGGCGCATTCCGGGTGGGGCTTGCGGATCCGTTCCTGTGAGGGCGGGTATTTTTCCAGCTTGTCGGCGGGCCTGATCGGCCTGCGCACCAGTTCGCCGCCGCAATTCGGGCAGGCGCCGTTGAAGCGCGTCTCGGTGCAGTCGGCGCAGAAGGTGCATTCGAAGGTGCAGATCATCGCGTCGCGCGCCTCGGGCAGCAGGTCACGGTCGCAGCATTCACAGTTCGGGCGAAGTTGCAGCATGGCATTCTCCAGACACGGCGGAKAGATCATGCGACCGGCGATGCTGCGCCGCCAGCACTTGCTGATGAGATCGATCAGCCCAGGCGATTACTTCACCAAAAGCCAGTCCTCGACGACCAGCGCATCAAGGCCGCTGGTATAGAACATCAGGATCGCATCCTCTGCCGTGTGCAGAATGGGCTTACCCATGATGTTGAAAGAGGTGTTGAGGATCACCGGAACGCCGGTGATGGCATGGAAGGCTGAGATCAGCGCGTGATAGCGCTCGTTGCGGTCGGCTGTGACGCTCTGCAGCCGGCCAGTCGCATCTTCATGAACCACGGCGGGGACGCGTCCGCGCACCGGCGGCTTCCAGACCAGCGTACGCTCCATATAGGGCTAGTCCTGGTAGTTCTCGAACCAGTCCGTGCCGTGTTCGGCGAGAATCGACGGGGCGAAGGGGCGGAAGGCCTCGCGATACTTGACCTTGGCGTTGAGCAGATCCTTGGCGTTGGCCGGGCGAGGATCGGCAAGGATCGAGCGGTTCCCGAGCGCACGTGGGCCGAACTCGGCCTTGCCCTGGACCCAGCCGACAAGCTTGCCCTCGGCAAGCAGCCGGGCCGTCACCGGGGCAACCTCCTTGGGTGCGAGACGCTTCAGGCGAGGCTCCCAGGCCGCCATGCGCTCCAGCGGCTCGGTCGAGACGCGCGAGCCGAGATAGGGCGTCAKCGGGCCCTTCGGCGCRCGCCAGTCCGGATGCGCCTCGGCATGGGCGAGCCAGGCCGCSCCRATGGCATTGCCGTCATCGGCGGGAGCGGAGGGTACGAAGACCTGGCTGAAGCCGTGGCGGCCGACGATCTTGCCGTTKAACGAGGAGTTGAGCGCGCAGCCGCCTGACAGCACCAGATTCTCGGAGGGCACCAATGCGGCAGCTTCAGCCAGCAGAGCCGCCATCATCTCGGCGAAGACATCCTGGCCGCAGCGGGCAAGGTCGGCCCAGCCCTGGTCGAGCGCATCAGTGGGCCGCCGCGCCAGGATCTCGGCGGAGACCGCGCGTATGGTTGCGGTATCCGCGAAGGAAAGCTTGTTCTCCTCGATCCGATAGAGGCGTCGCAGCAGCGCCAGCAAGCCGGCATCCTGCTTGCCATAGGGCGCGAGCCCCATGATCTTCCATTCCTCGCCCTTCGCCTGGTCGAAGCCGGTCAGGTCGGTGACGAGGCCGAAATAGAAGCCGATCGACTCGCGCCCGCGGTGACGCTTCACCTCGCTGATCTCGCCATCGCGCAACGTAAGGATGGCCGAGGCCCCTGTCTCGCCCATGCCGTCGACGACGAGGCAGGCGGCATCGCGGAAGGGCGACGACCAACAGGCATAGGCCGCGTGACCGAGATGGTGGCCATAGCGCTTGATCCCGGTGACATTTGCCTTGCCGAAGGCGCGGTCGAGCCCGAGCAGAGTGCCTAGGCCGGCGCGCTGCTGGCCGAGATGCAGCGAGGCGATCAAGGCCCGCTCGGAGCGCTCCGGCACCAGCGAGCGGTTGAGCTCGGGGGAGAGCTTGAGCAGTTCATCGATCGTGAAGGCGCCGGTCCGGCTCATCTGCTCGAGGAACCCGGTGAACTCCCCGCTCCAGCTCGTCGCGATCTGTACCGGAGCGCCTGCCGGGATGTAGCGCTTGAGCAGGCTTTCCATCCGCGGTGCGGAATCGGGTTCGCAGTTCGGTGCGCGCTTATATTGCAGGTAGCGCTCGGTCGCCTCGGCGAAGAGCACCTCGCCATCGGGGCCAACGATCGCGATCGCAGGATCGTGGAAGGTGGTCGCGAGGCCGATCGTGTAGCTCATGCCGCAACGATATGGAGCAGAGCGCGCGATCAGGCAAACCGCGGCGGCTCAGCGTCCGAGCGCCGTGCGAATGAAGGAGAGCGCGTCCTGGCTGGCCCAGTCGGCAGGGCCCTGGAGCATCGCGAGTTCACAGCCCGACGGGTCGACCAGGAAGCTGACCGGCATGCCTTCGATCTTTTTGGCCGAGCGCAGATCCTGGAAGACCTTGGCCTCCGGATCGGCGTAATAGCCGAGCTGGTCGATCTTGCGCTCGGCAAGCCAGGTCTTCGGCTTCTCGAGGTTCCGGGTGTCGATATTGATCGCCACCACCGCGAAATCCTGGCCGCCGAGCTTGCCCTGCAGCGCGTCCAGCGACGGCATCTCATGCAGGCAGGGCAGGCACCATGTCGCCCAGAGATTGACCAGGACGGTCCGTCCCTTGAAGGCTGACAATGTTGTCGGCTKGCCGTCGGGGCCGTTGAAGGCGAGGTTTGGCAAGGGCTGCGGTGCTTTTGCAACCTCCACGGCCGCAAGTTCGCCGCGTGCCAACGGTCGCAGTTTTTCAGCGGTCGCTGCCGCCGCCGAGCATGATCCCGAATTGCCGGCCCGGCCCTGGACAGAGTAGAAGGCCGCGACGCCGCCGAGTGCAATCAAGGCGAGAGCGCCGAAGGCGGCAAATGTTTTTGAACGAGACGTCATTGCGCGTCCAAAAAGCAGGAAAGAGCGTCGTGAGCAATCGCATGTGGGGAGGGCGTTTCGCCACGGGGCCGGATGCCATCATGGAGGAGATCAATGCCTCCATCGACTTCGACCAGCGCCTGTGGCGCCAGGATATCCGCGGGTCGCTGGCGCATGCGGCGATGCTGGGCGAGACCGGCATCCTGACCCGTGAAGATGTGAACGTGATCAGCGCAGGGCTCAAGGCGATCKAGGCCGAGATCGAGGCCGGCACGTTCACGTTCTCGCGCGCGCTCGAAGACATCCACATGAATGTCGAGAGCAATCTCAAGGAGCGGATCGGCGCTGCGGCGGGCCGTCTGCACACGGCCCGCTCGCGCAACGATCAGGTCGCGACCGATATGCGCCTGTGGGTGCGCGATACGCTCGAAACGCTCGATCGGCAGATCGCCGACCTGCAACTGGCTCTTGCCGAGAAGGCCGAGGCCCATGCCGGTGCGGTGATGCCGGGCTTCACGCATCTGCAGTCGGCGCAGCCGGTGACGTTCGGGCATCACATGCTCGCCTATGTCGAGATGCTGGCGCGCGACCGCGGTCGTGTCCATGATGCGCGCGAGCGCCTCAACGAATGCCCGCTCGGCGCTGCGGCGCTTGCCGGCACCTCCTTCCCGATCGATCGTTTCCACACGGCCAAGGCGCTCGGCTTTGCCAGGCCGACCGCCTATTCACTGGATTCGGTTTCGGATCGCGATTTCGTACTGGAGACACTCGCGGCGGCCTCGATCTGCGCCATGCATCTCTCGCGTTTCGCTGAGGAGATCGTGCTGTGGGCGACGCCCCAGTTCGGCTTCGTCAAGCTCTCGGACAAGTTCTCGACCGGCTCCTCGATCATGCCGCAGAAGCGCAATCCCGACGCCGCCGAGCTGGTGCGCGGCAAGGCGGGACGCGTCTTCGGGCATCTTCAGGCGCTGCTGACGATGATGAAGGGGCTGCCGCTCACCTATTCCAAGGATATGCAGGAGGACAAGGAAGGCACTTTCGATGCGCTGCAGTCGCTCTCGCTGTGCCTTGCCGCCACGTCGGGCATGGTCCGCGACATGGAGCCCAACCTGAAGGTGATGAAGAACGCCGCGGGCCTCGGCTACGCCACCGCGACCGACCTTGCGGACTGGCTGGTTCGGGTTCTGAAGATGCCGTTCCGCGATGCGCATCACGTCACTGGCAAGCTGGTCGGCGTCGCTTCTGCCAGGGGCGTCGGGCTGGAGAAGCTGACGCTCGCCGAGATGCAGGACGTCGAGCCGAAGATTACCGAGGCTGTCTTCGCCGTGCTCGGCGTCGAGCAGTCGGTGAAGAGCCGTGTCAGTTATGGCGGCACGGCGCCGGCCAATGTCCGTCGTCAGGCCAAGCGCTGGCTGAGGCAGCTCGCCAAGGAGCAGCAGTGACAATTCGGGGGAGATGCCCGGGCACAACCCGGGCATGACCGCAGGAGATTCCCGGGGCGGCCCTGCACTCTGCCCTGGGAATGACGCTCCGTCGCTGCAAAGGCTCGCAAGCGCGCGCGCCTTTCGCTACAGTCCCCGTCACATATTGCCCGAGGATTCCCGTTCGTGCTGCACCCCCGCCTGAAACTCGGCCGCGCCATCGTGGTCGCCGGCCTGCTAGGTCTCGCTTTGACTGCCTGCGGCCGCAAGGGACCGCTCGAAGCGCCGCCGAACGCGACCAACGCCCTCGACCTGCCTGACGAGGACATCGGCGCGGTCGAGAACCGCGTGCCGGAGACCACGACTTCGCCGATCGCCAAGCCGCAGCGCAATGCGTGGCATCGATCCCGCGGGGCCGGCGCCGCATGTCTTCTATGCCGTCAAGGCGAACGGCAATCTCGGTGTCCTGAAGACGCTGGCCGCGCTCGGCGCGGGGGCCGATACCGTCTCGGAAGGCGAAGTGCGCAAGGCACTTGCCGCCGGTTTCGCTCCCGAGAAGATCGTCTTTTCCGGCGTCGGCAAGAGTGAGAGCGAACTCGCTTTCGCAGTCGGGGCGGGCATCTTCCAGATCAATATCGAGTCGGAGAGCGAGCTCGACCTGTTGTCGAAGGTGGCGGCAAGGCTCGGCAAGCGCCAGGAGGCTGTCTTCCGCGTCAATCCCGATGTCGGTGCCGGCGGCCACGCCAAGATCACCACCGGCTCTGCCGCCAACAAGTTCGGCGTTTCCTTCGAGGAGGCGAGCCGGCTCTACGCACGCGCCGCCAATATGCCGGGTGTCCGGATGATGGGGCTGGCAGTTCATATCGGCAGTCAGATCCGCGAGACCGAGGCCTTTGAGGCGGCCTATGCCAAGATGGTCGGCCTCGTTGGCAGCCTGCGGGCGGAGGGGCACCGGGTCGACCGGCTCGATCTCGGCGGAGGCCTTGGAATTCCCTACGAGATTCCGAAGGATTTCGATCACGGTCCGAGCCTGATCGAGGATTACGCGGCCATGGTCGGGCGCGTCACCAAGGGGCTCGATGTCGAGCTTGGCTTCGAGCCTGGCCGCCTGATCGTCGGCAATGCCGGCATCCTGCTGACGCAGGTGTTGCATCTCAATTCGCGGCCCACCAAGCAGTTTCTCGTCGTCGATGCGGCGATGAACGACCTGCTGCGGCCGGCGATGTACGAGGCCTATCACGAGATCTGGCCGGTGGCCGAGCCTGCTGCCGATATGCGCAAGCTTGCCTATGACGTGGTCGGACCGATCTGCGAATCGGGCGACACATTCACCACCGATCGCCTGCTGTCGGAGCTGAAACAGCACGATCTGATCGCCTTCATGACAGCGGGGGCCTATGGCGCCAGCATGTCTTCGACCTATAATCAGCGCCCGCTGGTCGCCGAAGTGCTGGTCAAGGGTGCCGAATTTGCCGTGACGCGCCCGCGCCAGAGCTATGAAGACCTGATCGGCACGGATCGTGCACCGCCCTGGCTGGCCTGAGCCTGCGGTTCACGAAACGCGGAGCGGCCTGTGTGTGACAGGGCTGCACTCTGGCCTTGCCATATTCACGTGATAGCGTGCTGTTACTTGGTGGGGTTCACGCGGAGCGGGGGCGGCTCGGAGCGACGGCATGAAAGAGGCGCAGCGCCGCATGGCGCTTGATCCGATCGGGAGCATCCGCCAGCGCCTTGGCAGGCTGGCCGCGGTGTCCCGCGCCTCGCTTGCCTGGGAGCGCCTCTGGCCCCGGCTCTGGTTGCCCGCGACAGTCATCCTCACGTTCCTGGCGCTGTCCTGGCTCGGGCTGTGGACGCACCTGCCCTGGCAGGGCCGCGCCATGGGCGTCGTGCTCTTCTTGTCTGCGCTGGCTGCCAGCATCTGGTACGTTGTTCGCACGCCCTTGCCGTCACGGCGCGATGCGCTGGCGCGGCTTGACCAGTCGCTGCAAGGGGCGCATCGCCCGGCCTCGGCGCTGGAGGACAGTCTCGCCGTCGGTTCGAACGATCCGGTTTCCCAGGCGCTGTGGAAGCTTCACGTCGAGCGCCAGGGCGCGCAGATCGCTGGTTTGCGGGTCGCCCCGCCGCGGCCACGCATGGCCATGCGCGACCGGCTTGCCATTCGCGCCGTGCCGCTGCTTGCGGCCGTCACCGCCTTTTTCGTCGCTGGCCACGAGGCCGGATCCCGTATCTCGGCTGCCTTCGACTGGCGCGGTCCGTCGGCGCCGGTTGCCGCCGCCAGGATCGATGCCTGGATCGATCCGCCCGCCTATACCCGCTTGCCGCCGATCCTGATCGATTTCGCCCGGCTGCACGGCACCGCCTTCACCGCGCCGGAAAAATCGACCGTGGTGATTCGCATTGCCGGCAAGAGCGGCATGGATGTCGTGACCACGGGCCGGCTCGACGTATTGCCGCCGCCGCAGACGAAGGATGGCAAGCCGGTCGAGCCGGCCTCTGTTGCCGTGCTGGAAAAGCGCTACATGCTGGCCGGCAATGGCACGCTCAGGATCACCGGCAGCGGCGCGCCTCAGGCGACACTGACCCTGACCGCGGTTGCGGACCAGCCGCCCCAGATCAGCTTCGTCGAGCCGCCCAAACCGGTCAGCGGGGTGCAGGGCGGGCTGGGGCTGACGTTCCGCGCCAAGGACGATTACGGCATTGCCTCGGCCGAGGTCGTCGTCTCGCGGACCGGGCCGCCATCGGGCGGGCGCTCGCTGGTCGAGCCGCCGAAACAGGCGCTCAGCGTTCCGTCCTCCCCGTCCGGCGAGGAAGAACTGAAGAACACGGTCGATTTCTCGGCTCATCCCTGGGCCGGTGCCAAGGTCAAGATGGTGCTCGTTGCCCGCGACGAAGCCGGGCAGGAGGGCCGCAGCGAGACGGTCGAGGTCGTCTTGCCGCAGCGCACCTTCACCAAGCCGCTCGCCAAGGCGCTGGTCGAGCAGCGACGCAAGCTCGTCATGGATGTCGACGCGCGCAAGCACGTCCAGCTCGCCATGGATGCGCTGCTGATCGAGCCTGGGCGCTTCATGAAGGAGGCCGGCGTCTATCTCGGCATGCGCATGATCGGCGAAAGGCTGCGGCGCGCCACCAATGACGACCAGTTGCGCGATGTCGCCGACCTGATGTGGGGCATGGCGCTCCAGCTCGAGGATGGCGATCTCTCCGATGCGGAGCGCGATCTGCGCGCCGCCCAGGAACGGCTGCAGCAGGCTCTGGAGCGCGGGGCGTCCGAGGAAGAGATCCGCAAGCTGACCGAAGATATGCGGCGGGCGCTCGACAAGTTCATGCGCGAGCTCGCCCAGCAAATGCAGCGCCAGCAGCAGAATGGCGACCAGAACCAGGCGCAACTGCCGGAGAATTTCCGCTCAGTGACGCCGCGAGACCTGCAGAACATGCTGAACCGGATCGAAGAGCTTTCCCGGCGCGGCGACATGGCCGAGGCTCAGCGGCTGATGGAGGAGCTGAACAATCTCCTCAACAATCTCCAGATGGCGCGGCCCGGCCAGCAGGATCCGCGGCAGCGCGAGATGAACCAGGCACTCGGCGATCTCGACCGGATGACCCGCGACCAGCAGAACCTCCGCGACGAAACCTATCAGCAGGAACAGCAGCGTCAGAACCGGGCGCAGCAGGGCCGACGCCCTGGCCAACAGCAGGCGCGCCCTGGCCAAGGACAGCGTCAGCAGGGCCAACAGGGCCAGCGCGGGCAGCGTGGACAGCAGCAGCCCGGCCAGGAGGGCGAAGACGGCGAGGGCGAGGACGGGCAGCAGGGAGCCGAGGGTCAGCAGCAGGGCCAAGGGCAGGGGCTGTCACAGCGCCAGCAGGCTCTGCGCGAGCGCCTGCAGGATCTGCAGCGGCGGATGCGCGGCATGGGCGCCCCGGAGTCCGGCGAGCTGGGCGAGGCCGAGGACGCAATGCGCGAGGCCGAAGGCCAGCTCGGCCAGGGGCAGGGCGAGGGTGCGCTCGAATCGCAAGGCAAGGCGCTCGATGCCTTGCGCCGTGGCGGGCAGAACCTTGCCCAGCAAATGCAGGGGCAGCCCGGTGACGGCGACGGTACGGAAGGMGCCTTCGGCGAGCCGGATGGCCAACCAGCCGGCCGGCCTTCTGCACAGCAGCGAGGCCGTGACGATCCGCTCGGCCGGCCGCAGCGTCAGCGCGACTGGGCCGATGGCCGCGTGCGCGTGCCCGGGGCCGATGAAAGTGCGACGCAGCGGGCGCGGCGCATCCTCGAAGAGCTCCGGCGTCGGCTCGGCGATCCGTCGCGGCCCCTCGAAGAGCTCGACTATCTCGAGCGGTTGCTCCGGCGGAACTGAGCGCTTTCAGGCCTTGCGGGAGCTCGCGACCAGCGCCCCGGCCACGATCAGCGCGCAGGACGCCGCGAGCAGCCAGCTCGCGGCCGCATAGCCCGCGATCACGAGGATGAGCGTGGAGAGCACCGGTGCGGCATAGGAGGCGACACCGAGGAAGGCGACGTCGCCGCGCTTCATGCCGATATCCCAGCAGATGAAGGCCAGCCCGATCGAGCCGAGGCCGAGCCCGAGCGCGCCGGCCCATTCAACTGTCGTCAGCTCCCAGAGGGTCGTCTCGAAGGCCGCGTGGCACGCAAGGGCGGCCACAGCGCAGCCAAGCAGGGTGACGCCGAGGCTCTCGGACGGCACCTCGGCAAACCGGCGCGACAGAACCGAGTAGCTCGCCCAGACGAAGGCGCCAAGCGCGGCAAGTCCGTGTCCGAGCGAGAGCCCGCCGCCTGCGCCGAGCCCGCCCGAGATCAGCAGCGCCGTCGCGGCGAGCCCGATCAGCGCCCCGATCAGATGCCGGAGCTTCAGGGTGCCGCCMGGCAGCAGCGCCGCGAAGAGCACGATCAGCAACGGCCAGAGATAGTGGATCAGATTGGCCTCGGCCGCCGGCGCGGTCTTGACCGCGGCATAGTAGAGCGCGGTGTCGCCGAAGGGGCCGTAGAGGCCAAGCGCGAAAGAGCCCCAGGTCGGCCGAACCCTGCGCAGTTGCCCACGTGCGGCGGTGATGCAGAGGATCAGCATGCCGCCGATGGCAAACGTCATGCCGACGAGCTGGAACGGCGGTACGCGACCGGACATGGCCGTGAACAGAGCCAGCGTCGACCAGAGCAGGATGGCGCCAAATCCGGTGAAGGTCGCGGTGCGAGAGGTCATCGGCGGGAAAGCTGCTTGGGGGCGGGACGCTGCTGGCGTTATCAGATCGACGGCTTGCTGCCCATTGATCGCAGCGCTCAACCGACGTGAGGAAAGCGGCTTGCATGCTCGCAAGCCGTGGCGCGCTGATCCCGCGGCCGCGTCGAACAGGTCTTCTGGCGCTGCGGGCTTACCGTCCGGTTATGATCTTGATCGGTGCGCCCAGGATCTTGAGGGGCACCGAGACGATCGCTTCCAGCGAGTCGCCCAGAGCCTCACGCGCATTCTCCGACGCGCGGGCCTGCCTGCCGACACCGCGCTCCAGCGTGCTCTTCAATTGAGGCGCGATCTCCGCCAATTGCGCGAACTTGCCGTGATTGCTCGAATCGGTGGCCTTGACGTCGGTCATGTCGAGGACAACGGCGCCAAGCTGCGCCAGCTCCTCCGCATTCTGGGCATCTCCGACGCGGCCCTGGCCTCCTGCGATGAAACTCGATGCACCCAGCGCCTTGTCGTCCTTGGACAACACGATGAAGAACGGCTTCTTTGGTTTTCCGAAGCGCCGCATCTGCGTCTTGAAGACGTCGATGTCGATATCGGGCGCCGCCAGAATGACAATATCGATCTTCTCGGCGCCGGCGAGCCCGCCTGAGATCTTGATCTGGCGCAGGGCTTCGACAGTCACCCAGTTGCCCATGGAATGGGCCAGGATATTGACCTTTTCAGCGTTGCTGGCCAGGAGCAGCCGGATCGTCCGTTCGAGGTTGTCGCGCGCTGCCGTCGCGCTGTTCGAGTCATAGACATATTGTGTCAGCGCCCCCCGCGATGCCCAGGTGAACAACACCGGTACGGCGGGGGCCTGGGAATCGTGCATGACCTGGGCGAAGCGGTAGAGCCCTTCCGCGAACATGGTGTTGTAGCCATGGATGAAGAGCACAACGTTGCGGCTCCCGCGTGGGCGCAAGGCGAGCTGGGCGTTGAGCGCCCTGATGAAGGCCTGCTCTCCGTCGAGGTAGCCGGCCTGGCGCACGACGAAATTGGCCTTCGGATCGCCTGGAGCCGTCGAGGCCCATTCGATTTCGCCAGGTGTGTGCGTTGGCGGAACCGAGACCTCGATCTTGGCGAAATCGAGCGGCATGGCACGCTCGCCGTTGAAGAGCGTCCCTGGCCGCTCGTCGCGCTGGCGGGTGGTGGCGACCAGTATGGTGTGAGAGGTCGACCCGGCCTCGACTGCTGCAACGGGGGCCAGGAACCCCGTTTCGGGCCGCGAGGCGCAGGCGCCCGCAAGCGCAGCGGCCATGATTGCAGCGACGATTGCCGCGTAACGCATGCGAGGCGACAGGAGCGAGCCCCGGCCCAAACGACGAATCCTGTATCCCACGCCCGCTTGCGAATAGGTCATGTACGGCTCCCCGGCGCGCCGAGCGTATGACGCGCAGCCCGGGCCGTAAAGAAGCGGTCTGCGCTTGCTTCGAGCTGCCTATTCTGTGGGGCCGGATACAGTTGAGCCTGCGCTCCGGCCGCACAATTCTTGCGAGCTCTGTGCTTGCCCCCGCTAAAACTGTCGCTTGCGACCGGGGATGAGCTCGCTCGCGCTCAGCGCTCGCGCAGCCAGTCCATCATCTGATAGCGCCAATAGGTCGCCTGGACAGCGACAGTGCCGAATACGCCGCCRTTCCAGACGAGGCCGAAGGGGGCGAACAGGCGATGGCGTTCGCTGGTTCCGAGAATGGCCTCGGCAATGACGCGGCCACCGATCGCGGTGGTGTTGAGCCCATGTCCGCCAAAGCCGAGGCAGTGCCAGACATTCGGGCTGAGCTGGCCAATCTGCGGCATCAGATGTCGCGCATAGGACATCAGGCCCGACCACGCGATCTCGACCTTCAGTGCTTCGAGCTCGGGATAGGTCGAGATCATGGTCCGGCGCAACAGGGCGGCGAGATCGCGCGGCTCGCTGGTGCGGGTGGTGATGCGGCCGCCCCACAGCAGGCGCTGGCCGTCCTCGACGATGCGATAATAATCCCCGGCACGACGGTCATCGCTGATCGCGGCGCGCGTCCCGATGGCCTTGGCGATCAGCTCCGGCGCTGCCTCGGTCGTCAGCACATAGGTCGCGATCGGCAACTGGCTCGAGCGCAGCTTTGGCACGAGGTTGTCGGTATAGCCGCCGCAGGCGATCACGACCTGCCGGGCGCGCAKCTCTCCCGATGCGGTGACCAGGCGTTTCTCGGGACCGGAGAGCTCGGCCGAGACAACGCGCGATCCCTCGATGATTCGCCCTCCCAACGCTTCGATGGCGTCTGCCAGGGCGCGTGCGTAGTTCAGCGGATGGATGTGGAAGGAATGGGGATCAAACAGGGCCTGGTGGTACTTCGGCGAACGAAGCACCTCGCGAACCTGCTCGGTCGGCCAGAAGTCGACGGTGTAGCCGTGATCTCGCGCCAACTGGTCGCGAGCCCGAGCGAGACTGTCGCCACTGTCATAGCGCACGACGCTGATCCTGCCCKGCCGGGGATCGGCACCGGCGATGGCGAGGTCGCGAATGTTGTCGGAAACGATGCGCATGCCCTCGATCGAGAGGCCATGGAGTTCGTTCGCCTTAGTCTCACCAATGGCGCTTGCGATCGAAGAATGGCTGCGGGCATAGCCGGGGCTGACGAAGCCGCCATTGCGCCCCGATGCGCCCCAGCCGACCGCCTCGGCTTCCAGCACCGCGACCGAGCGTCCGGCCCGGGCCAATTCATAGGCGCAGGTGAGCCCGGCGAGCCCGCCGCCAATGATACAGGTATCGACCTCGATGCGGCCCTGCAGCGGGGCCCTCTTGTTCGTCGTCGCGGCGGTGCGGGCATAGAAGGTATCGGGATAGGTCAGCATGATGCCCAGCAAGGCTCTTGTCGCAGGAGGAGCGAGGCAGTCCGGTCAGTGGGCCGGACTGCGATCGTGATCGGTCTTGAGTCGACGCTCAAGGAACCGGCTATAGGACCCCATGCCATAGCTGAACAGGGCGTAGACCAGAGCGGCAAACACATATCCCTCGATTACGGCGATACCCTGCCAGTTCGGGTCGCGCAGCGAGGCGCGGACCGTATCGAGAAAGTCGAGGAGGCCGATGATGGTGACCAGCGTGGTGTCCTGGAAGAAGCCGATGAAGATATTGACGAGCGGCGGAATCACGATCTTCAGCGCCTGCGGCAGGATGATCTTGCGCATCGACAGCCAGTAGCCGAGCCCGAGCGCCGCAGCGGCTTCGTGCTGGCCCTTCGAGACCGCCTGTAACCCGCCTCTGACGGTCTCCGCGATATAGGCTCCGGCGAAGATGATGATCGCGACCTGTGCCCGCAGCAGTTTGTCGACCGTGAGCCCGTCCGGCATGAACAACGGCAGCATCACCGAGGCCATGAACAGGATCGAAACCAGCGGCACGCCGCGGACGACCTCGATGAAGATGATGGCGATGACCTGAATCGCCGGCAGCTTCGAGCTGCGTGCCAACGCCAGAACGACACCCAGTGGGAAACCGAACGCCAGGCCCACCGAAGACAGCATGAAGGAGAGCGGCAGGCCACCCCAGTTCGTGGTGCTGACGACAGGCAGGCCGAACACGCCGCCATACATCAGCACGCCGCAGATCACCGGCACGGCCAGCCAGAGCCAAAGCAGTCGCCGCGACCAGAAGCGCGGAATCATCGAAACGATCATGGCGCCGAGAAACAGGATCACGGCGAAGGCCGGCCGCCAATGTTCGTCGTAGGGGTAGAAGCCGAAGATCATGAAGCGCAGCTTCGCCGCCAGGAACGGCCAGCAAGCCCCGGCCCCGACCTTGCACGCCTGCGGCCCGCCTTCGAGCACCGCGCGCGTCACGAGCCAGCCCCAGGCTCCCGTGACCAGGCGATAGATCAGCCACAGGCAGGCCAGTGTGATGACGGCATTGATCGGCGTGCCCAGAAAGGGCTTCAACCGGGCGGTCAATTCGCGTCCGCGCGGCGGCGGCAGGTCCGCCCGCGCGAGGTTGAGTGTTTCCATTTCGGCGGCGCTGACCATCTCAGCGCTCCACCAGGGCGACGCGGGCGTTGTACCAGTTCATGAACAGGGAGATCGTGATCGACATGCTGAGATAGACCAGCATGAAGATGGCGATGCCCTCGATCGCTTGTCCCGTCTGGTTCATCGTGGTGTTGGAAACCATCACGAGATCGGGGTAGCCGATGGCAATGGCGAGCGATGAGTTMTTGAACGTCGACAGATAGGAACTGGTCAGCGGGGGCACGATCACGCGTAGCGCTTGCGGCAGCACGACGAGCCGCATGGTCTGACGGTCATGCAAACCCACGGCGCGCGCCGCTTCCCATTGGCCGCGCCCGACCGAAAGGATGCCGGCGCGCACGATCTCCGCGATTCCGGCCGAGGCGGAGAGGCCGAGCCCGACCAGCAATGCGGTGAATTCCGGGGTGACCTGAACACCGCCGGTGATGCGGAACCGGCCCTTCTCCGGCCAGTTGATCACGAAATCAGGCTGCAGCAGCAGGATCGCGAGCAGTGGAGGACCAAGAAGGGCGGCGACGATGATCGGCCATCCCGTCTGGTTCTGTCCGGAGGCGACGCGCTTGCTGCGCAGCCTGGATGCCACGAAGAATGCCAGTACGATACCGGCGATCACCGCCGCGAGGACGCCGGTATGCGCGGAAGACCAACGCAGTGACGGAACGATCAGCCCGCCATTGCTGAGGAAGACCTCGGGCAATGGCTGCCAGGCTTCGCGGACAGGCGGGAAGACCGCGACGATGAGTGCATACCAGAGGAAGAGATAGAGAAGCAGCGGCACATTGCGCAGCGCCTCGACATAGATCAGTGCCAGAAAGGCCAGAAGTGGATTGCGCGAGAGCCGGGCTATCCCGACGATCAGACCGAGCAGCGTCGAAACGGTGACCGCGAATATCGACACCCAGATCGTGTTGAAGATGCCGACGAGCAGGGCGCGCGCGTAGGTATCGCCGGAATCATAGCGGATGAAGGACTGGCTGATGACGAAGCCGGCCGGGCGCGAGAGATAGTCAAATCCGGTCGCAATGTTCTGTTCCGCCAACTTGCGCGAGACATTGCCGAACAGATAGAGCCCGACACCGACGACGAGCGCAACGGCGACGACCTGATAGAGCACGGCGCGCACGCGCACGTCATAGAGCAGCCGCACCGGACTGGATGCAGAGGAAGCCATCGAGCTGTTCCGGTCTGGAGTGCCGCCGGCAACAGGGCGCTGCCGGCGGTCTCAGTTCAATCGAGGGAACGCACGTTGGCTGTGATCACCGGAACGGTGGCGAATAGAGCAGGCCGCCCTTGTTCCAGAGCTGGTTGGGGCCACGGCTCAGGCCAAGCGCGGTCTTCTCGCCGAGGCTGCGCTCGAAGATTTCGCCGTAATTGCCGTTCTGCTTGATGATGTTATAGGCCCATTTGTTGTCGAGATTCAGCATCTTGCCGAGATCGCCATTGACGCCCAGCATGCGCTGGATCTCGGGATCCTTGCTCTTCAGCTGCTCGTCGACATTGGCCTGGGTGATGCCATATTCCTCAGCCGCGATCAGCGTATTGACCGACCAGGAGACGATGTCCTTCCAGTTGCTGTCGTTCTGGCGAACGACGGGTGCGAGCGGCTCCTTCGAGATCGTTTCGGGCAGGATGACGAACTGCTTGGGATCATTCGCAACGGCGCGGACCGAAGCAAGGTCGGAGCGGTCGGTGGTGATGACGTCGCAGCGGCCTGAGAAGAAGGCGTTGCGCCACTCATTGTTGTCCTCGAAGACCACGGCCTCGTATTTGATGTTCCGCGGCTTGAAATAGTCCTCGAGATTCTGGAGCGTCGTCGTGCCGGGCAGCAGGCAGATCGCTGCCTGTGAAAGCTCCGACGCGCTCTTCACGCCGAGTTTGGTCGAGACCATCAACCCCTGGCCGTCATAGAAAACGATCGGCGCGAAATCGAGCCCGAGCGAGTTGTCGCGCGAGAAGGTCATGGTCGTCTGGCGCGACAACACGTCGATCTCGCCGGACTGCAGGGCCTGGAAGCGGATATTGGTGTTGAGCGGGACGAATTCGACCTTGTCTGGCGCGCCGAACACTGCAGAGGACACTGCCCGACAAACATCCGTATCGAATCCCTGACGCACGCCCTTGTCGTCAGCATAGGAGTAGCCCGCGGAACTTGGCGAAACACCGCAAAGGACCTTGCCACGCTTCTTCACGGCATCGAGCGTCGCCTGTGCCGAGGCCGGACCCGCAAATACGGCGAGTGCGGCGGCGGCGATCCCGAGCGCAGCAATTTTATTGATCATTTTCGGCATTGTTCACTCCCCTAGGCCCGCCTTTTTTCCGGCGTGTAGTAACGAGCCTATTTGTGCTGGAAAACAACTTCAAGTGTCCTGATCAGCACAGTCGTCATGCGATGGGACCCGGTTCCCAACACTGCCATCGGAGTGCTGCAATCGCAGGGCGTGCGTCAGGCACCGGTGAAGGACGCCATCCCGGAACATGCGAGACCAAGGGACCGCGATGGCTTTCGTGAATCCGCAGTGAGCTGATGCGTTTTCTGCAAGGCACGGCGCAGAATGCCGTTCCGCAACACATTCGAGGGGGGATCACAGGATGAATGACGGCAAAGAACAGGCCGGCAACGGGCAGGTTGGGACGACGGTTATCCGGAACTGCGACTGGATCGTCGCGTGGGACGCTTCCACATCTTCCCATGTCTATCTGCAGAATGCGGATTTCGCCTTCGCCGGCAATGAGATCACCCATGTTGGGCCGGGCTATCTCGGATCGGCGGATACCGAGCATGACGGCCGCGGCGTGATGCTCATGCCCGGCTTCGTCGACATTCACAGCCATACTGGCCATGAGCCGGGCTGGAAGGGCATGCTCGAGGAATTGGGGAGCAAGCGCCTGGGGCAAAGCTCGCTCTACGAGTTCATGCCGGTCTTCAACATCGGTCCGAAATATGCCCGTCATGCCTGCCGGGTGGCGACATCGGAACTGCTGCGGAGCGGCGTGACMACGATCTGCGATCTCGCCGCCCCCCGCGAAGACTGGGTTGGCGATTATGAGGTCACGGGTATTCGCGCCGTTCTCTGGGCGATGCATCGCTCGGGGGCCTGGCGTACGAGCAATGGCCACTCCGTCGAGTATGACCTGGATACGGAACGCGGGGACCGGCTGCTGCTGGAGGCTATCAAGGTGGCCGACGAAGCAAACAAGCATCCGAGTGGCCGGATCAGCGGATATTTCGGGCCCGCGCAGATCGATACCTGCACCGAAGGGCAGATTCTCGGTGCACTTGAAGCCGCACGCGAGCGTGGCCAGCCGATCCAGATCCATGCCGCACAGAGCATTGTCGAATTCCAGGAGATCGTGCGTCGCACCGGCTGCACGCCGATCGAATGGCTCGACAAGATCGGTGCGCTTGGTCCCGACACCGTGATCGGGCACTGCATCTTCCTCAACGATCATCCATGGCTGCATTGGCCGCAGGGCAACGACTTCGAACGGCTTGTGCGGAGCGGCGCACAGGTCGCCCATTGCCCCGTCGTCTTCGCGCGTCGGGGCATCGCGCTGAATACGCTCGCCCGCTATGTCGATGCGGGAGTTCCGGTCGGMATCGGCACCGACAGCTTTCCGCACAACATGCTGGATGAGTTGCGGATGGCTTGTTACGCCGGGCGCATCGTTGCGKGGAGCTTCACCGCAGCGCCGACATCCTATGCCTTCAGTGCCGCCACCAATGTCGGAGCCGACATCATTCGCAGGCCCGATCTCGGCCGCCTGGCCATCGGCTGCAAGGCCGATTTCTCGATCGTCGACATGACGAACCCTTACATGCAGCCTGACTACGATCCGATCCGCAGCATCGTCTATTCCGCGAATGACCGTGCGATCCGGGACGTTTACGTGGATGGGCGACAGGTTGTCGCCAACGGGCAGGTGCTCCACTTCGACATCGGAAACGATATCGAGATGCTGCGCCAAGGGCAGCGGGACGTGATCAAGACGGCGAGCGAGCGGGATTGGGCCGGACGGGAAATCGAGGAGCTGACGCCGCGCGTCTATAAGATCAAGCATCCCGATCGCACGGACGGCTAGCTTCCCAGGCATCGCGGAGGGGAGGGAGGCGAGGGCGAACTTGCCGCCATCCCATGCCGGCGGCGGTGAGTTCGGTTGGGCGGCTCGATGTCGCTCAACCGGCTGTGCGGCCCCGGTCGCGCGGCTATGCTGCGGCCGAGTGATTGAGGTAACATCGAGCGCTTCAAGCCGACTGGCGATGTTGGTTGGAAGGAGAGACGGCGTTGCGTTTCATGCCCTCCGTCTGTGCCGAGGCCGCTGGCCGAATGAGGCGGCGCGATTTCGTCGCGCTCGCCGGTGCAGCGATGGCCTGGACCCTCCCGGCTCGCGCGCAACAGCCGGCTATGCCGGTCATCGGGTATCTCGGTTCCGAATCCCCGGGGCCCTATGCCAGCCGCCTCCGGGCCTTTCGTGAGGGCCTGGCAGAAGCCGGATTTGTCGAGGGGCGCAATCTCGCGATCGAGTATCGGTGGGCGGAGGGCCAGTATCGCCAACTGCCCGCCCTCGCGATGGATCTCGTCAATCGTCAGGTGACGGTGATCGTGGCGCCCGGCGGCGCCGAGGTCGCGCTCGCGGCAAAATCGGCGACGACGACGATCCCGATCGTCTTTGAAATGGGAGGAGACCCCATTGCGCTGGGCGTCGTCGACAGCCTGTCTCGGCCGGGAGGCAATCTCACGGKGGTGTCGAGCCTCAGCGTGGAGGTCTCGCGCAAGCGGCTGGAGTTCATGCACGAGCTGCTTCCTGGTGCCGGGAGCCTTGCCGTTGCCGTCAACCCGACCAGCCCGACTTCGAACTCGCAAATGAAGAACCTCCAGGCAGCGGCGGACAGTCTTGGTCTGCAGCTTCGTGTCCTGACGGCCAGCACCGAACAGGAATTCGACGGCATGTTCAGGACCGTGTCTCAGATGCGGCCGGGCGGTCTCGTCTTCTCCTCTGACCCCTATTTTGCCTATCGCAGTCAGCGGCTTGCCGTCCTCGCAGTCGAGCACGCGGTGCCGGCTGTGACCCAATCCCGTGACTTTCCGATCGCCGGCGGGCTGATGAGCTATGGCGGTGATTTCGAGCAATCGCACCGTCACGCCGGAACCTATGCCGGCCGCATCATCAAGGGCGAAAAGCCCTCCGAACTCCCGGTCCAGCGCGTGACCAAGGTCGAGATGTTCATCAATCTGAAGGCCGCCAATTCTCTGGGCCTATCGTTCCCGCCTTCGCTACTGAGCAGCGCCGACGGGGTGATCGAATGACCCGGCCGGTGAGCCGGCGCGTGAGCTAGCACGGTGCCCCATTCGCCCGACGTCCCACGAACCTCGCTGTTCAGGAAGTATTTTCTCGCCCTGTTTGCGGCGGTCGCCCTGCCGCTTCTGATCGCGGGTGGGAGCGAAGCCTGGTTCGGCTATCACGACCAGCGCGCCAGGCTGAACGACCTGCTCGATGCAGAAGCCCGAGGGGCGGCGGCGAAGATCCAGGATTTCATGGAAGGGATTCGCGATCAGCTTGGGTGGATGGTGCAATTGCCGTGGTCGGAGGCGACCGACGAGCGGCGCAGGCTCGACGCCTTGCGCCTGCTGCGCCAGGTCCCCGCCGTGGTCAGCCTCCGCCTCATCGACGCTGCCGGCAAGGAACGCCTTTTCGTATCGCGCATCGGCCTGAACAGGGTCGAGAGCGGCGAGGACCACTCGGCGAATCCGGCGGTGGCGGGAGCCCGCTCGGGGCGGGTCTGGTTTGGGCCGGTGACGTTCTATGGCGGCTCGGAACCATTCATGACGGTCTCGGTCGCCGGCAATCGCTCGGCGGTCGGAGTGGCGGTCGCGGAGGTCAATCTCAAGTTCATCTGGGATGTGATCTCGGCGATAAGGGTGGGGCGAACCGGCGAGGCGTTCGTGCTCGACCAGCCGGGGCGCCTTGTCGCTCATCCCGATATCAGCCTGGTGCTGCGTGCCGACGAAGCCGCAACGCAACCGCTTCAGGCCTTGCGGGCCGCCATGCTGGCGCGCCCCGGCCAAGCGATCACCGGGCTGGATATCGCGCGAAACACGGTGCTGGCCGCCATGGCGCCGATCCCYGGCGTCGATTGGAGCGTCATCGTAAAGCAGCCCGTGACTGAGGCATTCCGCCGGATCAACGCCGCACTTTGGCGCACCGGGGTGCTGCTCATTGCGGGAACGGCCCTTGCGGCGGTGCTTGCCTATTGGCTGACGCAGCGCATGGTCGGGCCGATACGGCTCCTGGAGGAGGGCGTCGCGCAGATCGGCGCAGGGCAGTTCGACCACCGGATCAGCCTGGGCACGGGCGACGAGTTCGAGCGGCTAGCCACCCGGTTCAATGAGATGGCCGGTGAATTGGCCGTGTCCCAGGAACGCTCCGAACGCATCAGCCGGCTCCGGCGCTTTCTCGCGCCGCAAGTGGCCGAACTCGTCGACCGTACGGGGGATGACGGCGTGCTCGACGGACGACGGGTCGAGGTCGTCGTGGTCTTCTGCGATTTGCGCGGCTTCACCGCCTTCTCGGCGCAGGCTGAGCCCGAAACCGTGATGGGCGTGCTCGGCGAGTACTACGGCGCCATCGAAGCGGTGGTCAGCGCGCATGGGGCGACGCTGATGGGCTTTTCCGGGGACGGAGCGATGGTCCTGGTCAACGCGCCGGTTTCCTGCCCTGACCCGGCCCTGCGCGCCGTCACCATGGCGAGCGACATGCAAATGAGCGTGCAGAAACTTCTGGTCGGATGGCGCAGCCGGGGCCACCAGCTTGGCTTTGGCGTGGGGCTGGCCATGGGGCCGGCCACGGTCGGGCGGATCGGCTCGGAAGGCCGCCTCGATTACGCTGCGATCGGCAACGTCACGAACCTGGCATCGCGCTTATGCGCGAGCGCCCGGGATTCCGAGATCCTAATCGATCGCGTCGCGGCCCGCGCGGTTGGTTCCAGCGTGCCGCTGGCTGAGCTGGATCCGCGGAGTCTGAAAGGGTTCGACCAACCCGTTCCCGTCTTCGCCGTTGTCTTCGGCATCGGACATTAGATCATCGGACCAGATATCGTATCCGATCCGATGATCTAACCATCCGGGATGGCATCGGCTTTCCCGAAAACCGCAATCCACCTTTCGGGCCGATGCCTTAGGTGCCGGCGGCGCCGCTCGTGGAGCAGATTGGCTCCTGATAGCGCGCCGGCGACGATGGCCGTTGATCAGGGACAAACATATCCGGTTGGGTCCGGGACGCAGCGCGCGCCCGTGGGCAGTATCAATGCGCCGCGTGGATCCCGCCGGACATAATCGCCGTTGGGCAGCTGGAAACCGCCGCTTTGGTCGGGTGTCACGCGCGTGCCGTCAGGCAGGACGAAGTCGCTGCCCGACCTTATGATGCGCTTCTCGGGCGTGCTGTCCGGCACGATAACCTGACGCACTGGCGTCGGGCTGCATGCTGTGAGTGCGGTGACGCAGAGTAGCGTCGCAAATGGCGTCCTGATCATGAGGCATTGTTGCCGGAGGACGGAACCGAGCGCAAGGCGGATGCTCCCGCATTGCTGCCGACGAAGTCCGAGGTTGTTGTGATTGTCCAGCTCCACTCCCCACTCCCCTTCAATCATGGGTTGAGGCAGGCAATGTTCGGCGCGCGGCCCCGGCCCTGGAAGAGCCTGGCGCAGAGCGTCGAGCTGGCAGGGGCATCGGGATCAACGAGGAAGTCAGGCGGTGGCGCGAAGAAGGCACGGGTTTGCCGTCTTCGCGCCCGAACCTGCTCGTTATTCCACGGCGACGATCTTGCCGCCCTCCCATTTGAACATCGAGAACGCCGGCGAGCTGAGATCGCCATTCTTGTCGTAGGCCAGCTTGCCGATGGCGGTGGTGATGGGCCCTCCGGACTTCAGCGCTGTCGCGACTGCGGCGGCATTGGTGGCCTTGCCGGCTTTCTCGATGCCGGCCTTCAGCACTTCGACCGCGGCATAGGCATTGAGCGTGAAGGCTTCCGGCGGGATACCCTTGTCCTTGAGAACTTTGACCGCTTCCGCGGAGTCGGGGTTCTTCAGCGCATCTGTCGCGTTGGTGAAGAGTGCGCCTGCCGCCGTCTCATTGGCGATCGCCCAGAACTCCGTGTTGGAAAGCCCCTCGCCGCCGATGATGGTGGCCTTGAGCCCGGCGTCGCGAAGCTGCCGGGCGAGGAGACCACCTTCCGGATGGTAGCCGCCGAAATAGATCAGGTCGATATTGGCGGCCTTGAGACGCGTGGTGATGGCCGAGAGATCCTTTTCGGCCGGTGTCAGCGACAGGTAGAGCGCCTCGTTCAGGCCGCCGGCGTTGATCCCCTTCTTGAAGGCATCCGCGAGGCCTTTGCCGTAGGTGCCCTTGTCGTGGATGACCGCAATCCGCTTGTCCCTGAGATTCTTCAGGACATAGTTGGCGGCGACCTCGGCCTGCTGATCATCGCGGCCGCATGTCCGCAGAACATTGGTCAGCCCTCGGGTGGTGAGTGACGGCGCCGTAGCTGTCGGCGTGACCATCAGCACGCCGTTCTCGGCAAAGACATCGGACGCGGGAATCGCGACGCCCGACGTCACCGGCCCGACAACGAAGCGCACCTTGTCCCCGACCAGCAGATTGGCGGCCGAAACGCCCTGCTTGGGATCACCGGCATCATCGGCAAGCTTGAGCACCAGCTTCTCGCCGAGCACGCCGCCCTTCTTGTTGATGGCGTCGATCGCCGCCTCTGCGCCGTTTCGCACCTGGTCGCCATAGGCAGCGACCGGACCCGTCAGTGGTGCGATGAGGCCGATGACGATATCGGCCCGTGCGGCCGGCGCCGAGGCGAGCAGCGTGGCAGCAAACGCCGCACTGACGAAGAACTTGAACTTGCTCATCACAATCCTCTCCTCAACTGGCTCGCAGTTCCTGTCCTGGATGCGAGCCTTCGTGGTGAAGCGGTCGAATACCCTGCCACTGCGCGGGGAGGCCGGGCAGGGGCGAAACGTGCATAGAGATCGCTCGCGGGTTTTATAGGGCAGCAGGCCTGCCCGCGGCACTGCGCCCGCCAGGTGGGGTGGGTGTCAAAATTGCCGGGTCGGCCGGGCGAGCGGCTGCCCTCCGTCCGTGGGCATGTCCTGCGGCGCAGAGTCCATGCCTAATGCGGAGCTGCATGCTGCCGCCCCACGCAAAACTGCGTGGATGTCATCGCTGCGGAGCTCGGGCCCTAGTTCTGCCGCGTCGCTGCGAACCATGCCGCAGCCCGCAGCATCGCGGCCTCCTCGCCAAAACCCGACACGGCCGCGACGGCCTCCTCGCAGAGCCGGTCGCGCTCGCGCTTGGCGCCGGCGAGACCGAGCGCGCTGATCAGGGTCGCCTTGCCCTTGTCCTGGTCCTTGGCCGTGGCCTTGCCCATCTGCTCCTGGCTCGCCTCGACGTCGAGGACGTCGTCGGCCACCTGGAAGGTGGCGCCGACTGCCCGGCCGTATTGCCCAAGCGCGGCAAGGGCGGCCTCATCGGCGCCGCCGAGGCGCGCACCGATCTCGACGCTGGCCGCCAGCAGCGCCCCCGTCTTCATCGCCTGCAGTCGACGAATTTCGTTCTCGGCCAACGCGTTCGAGCCCGGGTCGAAGCGTCCCTCCGCCGCGAGATCGAACATCTGGCCGCCGACCATGCCGCCGAGCCCGGACGCCCGGGCGAGGCAAAGCACCAGCGCCGCGCGGACCGCACCCGACTCGTGGGTGGCTGGGTCGGCAAGGACCTCGAAGGCGAGCGTCTGCAGCGCATCCCCGGCCAGGATCGCGGTTGCCTCGTCGAAGGCCCTGTGGACCGTCGGTCGTCCGCGGCGCAGATCGTCATCATCCATCGAAGGCAGGTCGTCATGGACGAGCGAATAGCAATGCAGCAGCTCGACGGCTGCGCCGGCTCGCAAGGCCTGCGCTTCGCTGGCCCCGAAGAGCAGTGCCGTCTCGACCGTCAGGAAGGGCCGCAGGCGCTTGCCACCGCCGAGCGCGCCATGGCGCATGGCCGCGAGCAGCCGTTCGGGGCGCGCGATCTCGCCCGCTCCCGGAACAGCCTGGAGCAGACCGTCGAGGAGGGCCTCGATCGCATCGGCCGTCTGTGAAAGACGGGCCGGAAGGGCGTCATCTGCGGCGGAACTCATGCGCTGATCTCGCGTTCGCAACGGTGGCGGGGGCTTGCCGGATGGGGGCGGGATCGTCAAGTTGCGGGGGCATGGCGGTCATGGCGGGTCACGAGCAAACGCGGCGGCGAGGAATTGTCGGCCGCGCATTGGGGTGGTGTTTTCGCATCCTCATCGGGCTCGCCGTTGTCCTGGCGCTCGGGCTGCTGATCTTTCGGTTCATGCCCGCTCCCTCGACGCTGATGCTCGCGCGCTGGCTGAGCTTTCAGCCGGTGGAACGGCAATGGGTGCCGCTCACGCAGATTTCGCCTTCGCTGATCCGCGCCGTCATCGCCGCCGAGGACCAGCGCTTCTGCAGCCATTCTGGCGTCGACTGGATCGAGCTCAACGCCGTGCTCGATGATGAGGATGGCCCGAGCCGCGGCGCTTCGACGCTGACCATGCAGACGGCTAAGAACGTCTTTCTCTGGCCGGGGCGCTCCTATCTGCGCAAGGCGCTCGAGATTCCGCTCGCGCTCGTGATCGACTTCGCCTGGCCGAAACAGCGGATCATCGAGGTCTATCTCAACGTCGCCGAGTGGGGCGATGGCGTTTTCGGCGCGGAAGCCGCCGCCCAACGCCATTTCCGCAAGCCTGCCGCCCGCCTGAACACTGGCGAGGCTGCACGGCTCGCCGGTGCGCTGCCGAATCCGATCCTGCGCAATCCCGCCAAGCCGAGCCGCGGCCTGCAATCGGCGAGCGGGCGAATCCAGCGCCGTATGGCGCAGCTCGGATCGCTTGGGGATTGCGCCGTGCCTTCCGGCATGAAAGATGTCGATTAGGCCTAGTCATCCCCTCTGCGAGCGTGTATGGCCATCGCCTCACGAGATTGATCCGTCGTCGTGGCGGTGGCGTGGCTCTGCGGCCTGCGCTTCCGGACGGCGGCACGATGGAGAGTACAATGGCCGTTCCGAAGAGAAAGACTTCGCCGTCGAAGCGCGGCATGCGCCGCTCCGCCGACGCGCTGAAGCAGCCCACCTATATCGAAGACAAGAACTCCGGCGAACTGCGCCGYCCGCACCATGTCGATCTGAAGAGCGGCATGTATCGCGGTCGCCAGGTGCTGAAGGCCAAGACCGAGGCCTGAGCCCCGGTTGTAGGCTTGCGAGTCTAGGAGCCGGCCGCGAGGCCGGCTTTTTCTTTGGCCAGTTTCCGCCGGCGCCTGCCAGGCCCTCTGCCGAGGAGCGATCTGTGATCGCGTCTCGATGGATGTCTCCGGTGCGGCTTCCGGATGATCCATCGGGACACCGCTGTCATGCGGCTCCTCGGCAGAGGGCCTGGCCTCACGCGACCAGGCGCTGCCGCTTCCTTCCGGCGCGCTGTGCCTGGGCCTCGTAGCGCCGCGCCGCGACCTGCGGCGTCTCGCGCGCCCGGCGCGCGAACGGACCGATTTCGGCGTGACTGGCCGCGATCTGCAGCAGCAGCATCGTCGATGCATCGGGAAGCGCCTGGTGGCTTCTCGCCCCGTATTGCTGATCCCGCATGTGCCACTCCGGAACGCTAGGGTTGCGCTGGAGGTAAAGTTGCAATCCAGGGGCCGGCCTTAACCGGGCGTTAAGCCAGAAACCTGCATCGTTTCGAAACATCTCCCGATCTCGTTCGGCCAGGACGGCACGACGCCAAAGGTGTCCCGCGGCCTGCGCCTCTAAGGCCCTGCACCGATGCCTGCGCCATCGATCCTGAGTACCCGTGACGAAACGATCGTCGACCCGCGCAGCCTGCTCTCCTCGATCGGCGAGGTGGTCTACAGCTGGGACATCGCCAGCGATTCGCTGAACTGGGGTCCGAACGCCGCCGAGGTTCTGGGACCGATTCCGGTAGCTGCGATGAGCCGCGGTCTCGCTTTCGCCGGGCTGGTGGAGCCGGGTAGCGGCCGCAGTCGCTACGACGCGATCTTCTCGACCGGCGGACAGKACCATGGCGAAGGTGCGATCTACCGCACCCGCTACGCAGCCGATCTCGGCGGCCGCAAGATGTGGATCGAGGATGCCGGCCGCTGGTTCGTCGGCATCGACGGTCAGCCTGCCATGGCGCGCGGCGTGCTGCGCATCGAGCGCTCTGTGCGGCCCGACGAGCTTACCGCGCAGAGTCGCGACGTCTGTGACCGCGGAGCGCTGGTCGAGCGCCTCGAAACATCGCTGCAGGAGCATCTCGCGGCGGAGCGACCGGTAGTCGTGCTGATCGCGGCGATCGACGAACTCGCGCGTCTCAACGATGATTTCGGCCATGAGGCCACCGATGAGATCATCGGCGTGGTCCAGGAAAGGCTGCGCTCGGTGATGCGCCGACGCGACCATCTGCTGCGCTATTCCAGCAATCGCTTCGCCATCCTGCTCGCAGGCTGTCCGCAGAACCAGATCGAGCCGGCGGCGCGGCGCTTCATCAAGGCCGTCGCACAGTCCGCGATCGAGACCGGGCGCGGCATTGCGCTGGTGCGTCTGCGCGTCGGGGCGGCCGTCGCGCCGGATCTCTCGCGCCATGCCGGTACGCTGGTCTCGGCCGCTGAGAACGCCCTTGCCGGCGCCAAGGCGGGCGCGGTCGATACCGTCGTCATCGCACGTCAGCGCGAGTTGCGTGAGCCGGCGCCGGACCACAGCGGATTCGATATCCAGGCCCTCGCGGCACTGAACGAACGCCGCGTCCGGCTGGCGCTGCAATCCGTCGTGGAGGCCAGAACGCGCGAGGTTGCCTTCCACGAAGCGCTGCTGCGGGTCGGCCATGGATCGGAAGGGCTGTTCTTCTCGGCGGCAGAGCTGATTCCGCTGCTCGAGCGGCGCGGGCTCGTCCGGCTCTTCGATCACCGCGTGCTTGAGCTCGCCGTCGAAATGCTCGCGGCCGATCCGAACATGACGCTCTCGATCAACGTCTCGCCGCGCTCGCTCGGCGATCCGGAATGGCTCGACGCCTTCCTGGCCTGCACCCGCTCATCCCGCGGCCTCGCCGGGCGGCTGATCGTCGAGATCACGGAGACTGCGACKATCGAGGATCCGCGCCGCCTGGCCCGCCTGCTCGGCAAGATCAAGGATCAGGGCGCACGCATCGCGATCGACGATTTCGGCGCCGGCCACACCTCGCTGCGGCATCTGCGCGCCTTCCCGATCGACATCCTGAAGCTGGACGGCGCCTTCACGCAGAACCTGCGACGTTCGACCGATGACCGCTTCTATGTCCGCACGCTGATCGACCTCGCCCGCCATCTCATGGTCGACACTGTCGCCGAATGGGTCGATGACGAGTTGCAGGCGACCATGCTCACCGATTGGGGCGTGACCTATCTGCAGGGGCATCTCGTCGGCAAGGCCGAACTCTGGCAGCCTGCGGTGCCCTCAGAGCTGCATCGGGCGGTGGGCTGAGCCGAGGCAGGGAGCGGTCTCGGGCAAGCGATCGGCCCGAGACACTCTTGATCAGGACGGGCCCGGGGCAAGCCCGGGCCTGGGGCATTGCCCGCTCACTTCGTCTTGGCGAGCTTGTCCAGCCGGTCGCGCATCTCGGAGAGTTCCCGCTTCAGGTCGCCGAGTTCGTCGCCCTTGCCGGCGGCTGGCGCTGCATCGCCCTTCGGCTGGCCGGAGGCTGCTGCGGCAGCAAAGGGGTTGAACAGCCGGAAGGCTTCCGTGAACATCGCCATATTGGCGCGGGTCTGGGCCTGGATCGCGTCCAGCCCGGTGCCGCCGAAGGCGCCGCCGGTAAAGGCCTTGCCCATCATGTCGCGGAACTGGTTCTGGTCCTTCGTGAGATTCTCCATGGAGAACTCGAGATAGCGCGGCACCAATGCCTGCATGCTGTCGCCGTAGAAGCGGATCAACTGGCGCAGGAAGGTGATCGGCAGCAGATTCTGCCCGTCCTTGCTTTCTTCGTCGAAGATGATCTGGGCCAGCACGGAGCGCGTGATGTCCTCGCCGGACTTGGCGTCGTAGACCACGAAATCCTCTCCGCCGCGGACCAGGCCCGCCAGATCCTCGAGGGTGACGTAGGAGCTCGTGCCCGTGTGATACAACCTGCGATTGGCGTATTTCTTGATGACTGTCGGTTCTTTTTCGCTGGCCATCATACCCTGCATCGCGTTGATCCGGGCCTGACATTTCAGGTCCAGCGGAACGATCCTCCCGGCAACGATAACCTGTCAGCCGCATGCTGCAAGTTTTTTGAACGTTTTTCAATCAATCTTACCAAGCGGAACGGCGGGAGGGGCGAGCCAGTGCTGCGATGCAGCACGGTCACCGGCACCCGATCCGCGCTCTCCCTCTCTTGGCCGGCTTGACGCGGCCGCGGCAGCCTTCGAAGGTGAGAGCCGAACCTGGTGGCCTGTCCCTGGCGAGCCATCACGACAACAGCGAGGAACTCTCCATGGCCGATACTGACATCGTAATCGTCGGCGCAGCGCGCACGGCGGTCGGCGCCTTCAACGGCGCTTTCGCCAACACGACGGCACACGATCTCGGCGCTGCCGCGATCAAGGAGGCGCTCGCCCGCGCCAAGGTCGAGGGCGGTGAGGTCAATGAAGTCATCATGGGCCAGATCCTGACCGCCGGTCAGGGCCAGAATCCGGCCCGACAGGCTGCGATGAAGGCCGGCATCCCGCAGGAAGCGACCTCCTGGGGCCTCAACCAGCTCTGCGGCTCGGGCCTGCGCGCGGTCGCCATCGGCCTGCAGCAGATCGTCAATGGCGACGCCGACATCATCGTTGCCGGCGGCCAGGAATCGATGTCGATGTCGCAGCATGCCGCGCATCTGCGTAACGGCACCAAGATGGGCGACACCAAATTCATCGACACGATGATCAAGGACGGGCTCTGGGACGCCTTCCACGGCTACCATATGGGCACCACTGCCGAGAACGTCGCGACCAAATGGCAGATCAGCCGCGAGGAACAGGACAGGTTCGCCGTCGGCTCGCAGAACAAGGCCGAGGCTGCGCAGAAAGCCGGCCGGCTCAAGGACGAGATCGCTCCCTTCACCGTCTCGACCCGCAAGGGCGATATCGTCGTCGATCAGGACGAATATCCCCGTCACGGGGCGACGCTGGAGGCCATGGCCAAGCTGAAGCCAGCCTTCTCGAAGGACGGCACGGTGACTGCCGGCAACGCGTCTGGCCTCAATGACGGCGCTGCCGCTCTCGTCCTGATGACCGCCAAGGAAGCAGCCAGGCGCGGTCTTACCCCGCTCGCCCGCATCGCCTCCTGGGCCACTRCCGGCGTCGACCCGGCCATCATGGGCACGGGCCCGATCCCGGCGACGCGCAAGGCACTGGAGAAAGCCGGCTGGAAGATCGGCGATCTCGACCTCGTCGAGGCCAATGAGGCCTTCGCGGCGCAGGCGCTCGCGGTCAACAAGGACCTCGGCTGGAACCCCGATATCGTCAACGTCAATGGCGGCGCGATCGCGATCGGCCATCCGATCGGCGCCTCCGGCGCGCGCGTCCTGGTCACGCTCCTGCATGAAATGGCCAAGCGCGACGCCAAGAAGGGGCTCGCCACGCTCTGTATCGGCGGCGGGATGGGTGTCGCCATGGCGGTGGAACGCTGAGCCTTCACCATGGCGAAGCAGACGACGCTCTATCGCTATCTCACGGGGCCCGATGACGCAGCCTTCTGTCATCGGGTCTCGGAGGCCTTGAGCAGAGGCTGGGAGCTCTATGGCCCCCCGACCCTGACTTATGACGCCAAGGAACAGCGCGTCATCTGCGGCCAGGCCATCATCAAGGACGTGGACGGGCCCTATTCGCCCGACCTGAAGCTCGCGGAACAATAGCTCAAAAGACCAAAACGAAGAGGGGACAACCAGATGACGAAGGTCGCGTTGGTCACGGGGGGGACGCGGGGTATCGGCGGAGCGATCAGCCGGACCCTGCAGGCGGCAGGCTACAAGGTGGCGGCCAACTATGCCGGCAATGACGAGGCGGCGGCCAAGTTCAAGGCGGAAACCGGCATCCCGGTCTATAAGTGGGATGTCGGCGATTACGATGCCTGCACTGCCGGCATCGCAAGCGTCGAGGCGGAGAACGGGCCGGTCGACATTCTGGTCAACAATGCCGGCATCACCCGCGACGGTTTCTTCCACAAGATGACCAAGGACCAGTGGTCCGCCGTCATCCGCACCAATCTCGATTCGCTCTTCAATATGACGCGGCCGGTGATCGAGGGCATGCGCGGGCGCAGCTTTGGCCGCATCATCGTGATCTCGTCGATCAACGGCCAGAAGGGCCAGATGGGCCAGGTGAACTACTCCGCGGCCAAGGCGGGCGATATCGGCTTCGTCAAGGCGCTTGCCCAGGAGAACGCCAACAAGGGCATCACCGTCAATGCGATCACGCCCGGCTATATCGGCACCGACATGGTCGCTGCCATGCCGGAGGAGGCGCTGAAGCGCGTTGTTGCCGGTATTCCCGTCGGCCGGCTCGGCAAGCCCGAGGAGATCGCCCAGATGGTCGCTTTCCTCGCTTCCGATCACGGTGCCTTCACCACCGGCGCGACGTTCGCGGTCAATGGCGGGCAGTATATGGCGTGAGCGTGTTCGGGCTGTCGGCGCGAGCCGCGCCGACAGCCCTCAAGTCGAGGCGCCCGCGGCAAACGCGGCTTCGGCCTGGCGATGAGGGCAGGCGGGATGCGCCTTTACGCTGAGGCTTCCTGCCAGCGCCGGTACAGCCCGGCGATGTCGTTGGAGCAGAACAGATCCATGCCGTCCCTGATCTGCTCCACCGGCCAATCCCACCAGGCCATCTCCAGCAGCATGACGATGTCGGCTTCGGTGAAGCGCGTGCGGATCGGCCTGGCCGGGTTGCCGCCGACGATCGAGTAGGGCTCGACATCCCTGGTGACGAGGGCACGGCTGCCGATCACGGCACCATGGCCGATCCGGATGCCCGGCATGATCATCGCCTCCGCACCAATCCAGACATCGCTGCCGACCACGGTGTCGCCGGCCGGCCGGAAGGCGTCGCGCGCACCGGCGAATGCAGGTTCTTCCGACATGTAGAAGAAGGGGAAGCTGGAGACCCAGTCGTTCCGATGCCCCTGGTTACCGGCCATCATGAAGCAGGCGCCGGTCCCGATCGAGCAGAAGCTGCCGATGATGAGCTTGTCGACATCGGCGAGGTCGGGCCGCAGATAGCGGGCACAGTCGTCGAAGGAATGCCCGTGATAGTAGCCGGAATAGTAGCTGTACCGACCGACGATGATGTTGGGGTTGGTCACCTGTTCCGACAGAAGCCTGCCCTTGAACGGGCCTTCAAAGGCGTTCGCCATCCCGGCGTGCTCCCGTCGTTCAGCGCAAATCCAGCGAGATTGAAGCGGGCAGATGACCCAGAGCGATCGAAGGGAAATCCGGGAACCGCTCCGKGGCTTTACCGATCGGTGCCCGCGTCTCTTCTTCAGTGCCTAGCGCCAGCGTCCGAAGGCATCGTCAAGCGTCTGGCTGCCCGAGACACCCTTCTCGAAGGTGATGATGCCGCGTCGTCCGGACGCGAAACGCAGCKGGATGTCGATCCAGCTGCGCGTCTGCATCAGCTCGATATTGCGGTCGATTTCCACCGGCACATTCGAGAGCGCGGCCACGAAGAGATTGTCGCCGAGCGCGGAGGCGATGGCGGAGAGTGGTGCGCCCCGTTCGTTCTCGTCGGTCTTGAGCTGCGGCACGCCGACCTCGCGGATCGCGTCGGTCGTGGCATCACCTGTCCGCGTGAAGCGCAGGCCAATGATATGCGAGGCCGGGAAGGCGCTGTCGGTATTGCGGCGGATGGTGAAGTCGAGGCTCAGGCCGGCATCCGGTACCTCGACACTCGCACGCACGATGGTCTCGACCGGGCGACCCTGCCCGGCGCTCTCGCTGTCGAGCCGCCAGACGACCCGGCCATTGACGGCTTTCGGCTGCTGCGGGGTTTCCGGCACCTCGGTGTAGAGAATGGCGCGCTGGGCGACGGCGATCTCGCTGCCTTGTGAGGCTGTCGCGCCACCAGGCCGTGTGGCCGGTCCTGCGCCTGTCGCTCCGGCATCGCCGACCCGGTCGTTCAGCTTGCCGGCGCTGTCCGGCTGCGACTGCTGGACCTGCGCCTCGGTCCGAGGGCGCTGCGCCGCCGTGTCGGAGGGATTGACCTTGTTGACATAGAAGGCAGTCGCCGCGATCGCGACGACCGCAAGCGCGACGCCTCCGCCGACGATCGCGGTGCGGATATGACCGGGATCGACGCGGCGTTCGCGCGGAGGAGCGACGCGTGGGCGGACCGGCTGCGTGTCGACCGGCTCCTGGCTGTCGACCGAGCGGCTTTCGAACGGGTCGATGACGGGGCTCGCCCCGACCTCCTCATGGGCCATATCGGCCGGCAGAGCAGGCTCAGGCTCTGGTTCCGGAGCGGGGCGGATCGTCGTCGTGGCGGGGCGCTGGGTCTCAGCCTCGTCGTAATCGGCCTCGACACGCGACATCGCCTCGTCGAGCGCCAAGCGCTCGCGCATGATCTCGGCCTCGCCGACCGGTGGGTCGAGACTCCGCAGCTGGGCGACCAGAGCTGTCCGGGCGCGGTCATAGACCGCGCGGCGCGCTTCCGGGGACTTGTCGGGCAGCCCGGCGATCGCGCGCGCCAGGATGGGATAGAAATCGGCCATTGGCCTCAATTGTCCGTGTTGGGCTCGCCCGTCAACCCTCGAAAGGATTGTGGACGAGGATGGTGTCGTCGCGCTCGGGGCTGGTCGAGAGCACGGCGACAGTGGCGCCGATCAGCTCCTCGATGCGGCGGACATATTTGATCGCCTGGGCCGGCAGGTCCGCCCATGAACGGGCATTGGCGGTCGAGCCTTCCCAGCCTTCGATCGTCTCATAGATCGGCTCGACGCGGGCCTGATCGCTCTGGCCGGCAGGCAGATGCTCGAGCACGGCGCCGTCGAGGCGATAGCCGATGCAGACCTTGATCTCCTTGAAGCCGTCGAGGATGTCGAGCTTGGTCAGCGCGATGCCGTCGATGCCGGAGGTCTTCACGGTCTGGCGCACCAGGCAGGCGTCGAACCAGCCGCAGCGGCGCTTGCGCCCGGTGACGACGCCGAATTCCTTGCCCTTCTGGCCGATCAGTTCGCCGGTCTCGTCAAAGAGCTCGGTCGGGAAGGGGCCTTCGCCGACGCGGGTCGTGTAGGCCTTGGCGATGCCGAGCACATAGCCGACCGCGGAGGGGCCCAAGCCGGAGCCGGTMGCGGCCTGGCCGGCGACGATGTTGGAGGAGGTCACGAACGGGTAGGTGCCGTGGTCGACATCGAGCAGCGCGCCCTGTGCGCCTTCGAACAGGATGCGCTTGCCGGCGCGGCGCTCGGAATCGAGCAGCGCCCAGACCGTGTCGGCATAGGGCAGGACCTGCGGCGCGACCTTGGTCAGCTGCTCGAGCAGCTCGGAGGCATCGACCTCGCCGATGCCGAGCCCGCGACGCAGCGCGTTGTGATGGGCGAGCAGGCGCTCGATCTTGGCCTTCAGGATCGCGGGGTCCTTGAGGTCGATGACGCGAATCGCACGCCGGCCGACCTTGTCCTCATAGGCGGGGCCGATGCCACGCTTGGTCGTGCCGATCTTCAGCCCGGCATTGCTGGTCTCGCGGAAATGGTCGAGCTCGCGGTGCAGCGGCAGGATCAGGGTCGCGTTGTCGGCGACGCGCAGGTTCTCGGGCGAGATCGCGACGCCCTGGGCGCGCAGCCGCTCGATCTCCTCGACGAGATGCCAGGGATCGACCACGACGCCATTGCCGATGACCGAAAGCTTGCCGGGGCGAACGATGCCGGACGGCAGTAGCGAGAGCTTGTAGACGACGCCGTCGATGACGAGCGTATGGCCGGCATTGTGACCGCCCTGGAAGCGCACCACGACATCGGCCTGGCTCGACAGCCAGTCGACGATCTTGCCCTTGCCTTCGTCACCCCATTGGGCGCCGACCACCACCACATTCGCCATCGGACTGGTATCCCTGCCTCGTTGCCGCAAGCGCCGCGCACATGAAAAACCCCGACGCAAGGCCGGGGTTTCGGGGCAAGTCCTTGCAAGCCCTCATGGGCCAACATTGCGGCAAGGTCAAGATTGACCGCGTGCCGGAGAGGCGGCTGTCCGCACGGAGTTGCGCGCATCGGGCCTGATCCTGCGACCATCTGACACTCGCGCGCGGATCACCTGCCATCGAGCCGCACGAGTTCGATCAGCCTGGCGCAATCGGCCGCAATCCGCCGTTCCGCCAAATTGGTGATGCCCAGCAACAGGCCGCGGCGCTCGGGCGGCTCCGCATACCAGGGCGAGAGCGGCACCGGCGCGATCCCGAAGGGCAGGGCGCGCAAGGCGATGTCGAAATCGTCAGTGCCGGGCGGCAACTCCATCCGTACGGACAGGCCGCCGGTGGCATGGATGGCGAAAGCCCCTTCTGCGGTCTCCTGCAACTGCTGGAGCAGCAACTCGCGCCGTGCGCTGTAGAGCCGCTTCATGCGGCGCAGGTGGCGCAGATAATGGCCCTCGGCCAGGAAGCTGGCCACGGCATGCTGAAGCGCGGCGGACGGAGCCGGCGCGAGACAGGCGGCAATCGTGCCGAAGGCCTCCGCGACGGCGGCCGGAACCACCAGGAAGCCGAGCCGCAACGCCGGGCTGATCGTCTTGCTGAAGCTGCCCGCATGCAGGACGCAGCCATCCTGATCGAGCGAGGCGAGCGCTGGCGCTGCGCGTCCCTTGAGCTGCAACTCGCTGAGATAATCGTCCTCGACGATCCAGGCCCCCGCTTGCCGGGCCCAGTCGAGCAGAGCCAGCCGGCGTGCCAGCGACAGCGTCACCCCGAGCGGAGCCTGCTGCCCCGGGGTGACGACGGCCAGCGCCGCCTTCGGAGCGCGCCGTATGCCCTCGGTGACCGACAAGCCCTCGCCATCGACCGGCACCGGAATGGTCGTCATTCCTGCAAGCTGGAGGGCGCTGCGCGTCAGGGGAAAGCCGGGTTCTTCGAACCAGGCTGAGCGACCCTCGAGGCGTAAGGTACGGATGATGAGACCGAGCGAACCCGCAAAGCCGTTGGTTACCAGGACCTGGGTCGGCGTGCAGCGAATGCCGCGCGCGATGGCGAGATAGGCGGCGATCTCGCGACGCAGGTCCGGATGCCCGCGTGGATCGGGATAACMGACCGGCGCGACCGCGGCCTTCCGGGCAGCGCGCACCATCACCCGCGACCAGAGGGTGATGGGGAAGGCATCCTGCGCCGGAACGCCCATCTGGAAGGCGAGCGGTGCGTTCTCAAAATCGGGGAACAGCTCAGGAAAGGGCGGCCTGTCTTTGGGTTGCTCGGCTGCCGCCAGCACCGGCATCCTGTCCGCGACGTGCGTTCCGGCGGCGCCCTGCGACAGGATCCACTGCTCGTCGCTCAGCCTCTCATAGGCGGCCCTGACCGTTCCGCGGGCGATGCCAAGCTGCGCGGCAAGATCGCGCCAGGACGGCAGGCGCGCCCCGCCGGCGAGCTGGCCCTCCCGGATCGCATCGCGAATGKCGGCGTGAATCTGCAAGGCGAGCGGCGCCTTGGCGCTGCGGTCGATCTGGATGCGGAGCGGAGCGGTCATCACATCATGGTATAGCCGTTTCTGTCGATCTTGGTGCTTTCTCATGCATCATCCGGCGCGCATTCTCCTGCCATCGAAATGAACGGAGAACGGAGATGAGCTTTCGAGCCTCTGCAGCCGGCGCGGCCCTGCTTGCCGCGCTCGCCCTTCCCGCCATCGCCTCGGCTCATTCGCCCAGGCCGGGCGGAGAGACGGTCAAGCCGGTATTCCGGCAGGCGATTCCCAACATTCCCGGCAAGAGCCTGGTCAGCGTCGAGGTGACCTACAAGCCCGGCGCGGCCTCGACCCCGCACCATCATGCCGGTTCGGCCTTCATCTACGCCCATGTGCTCTCGGGTGCGATCCGCAGCCAGGTCGATGACCAGCCGGCCCGGGTCTACCGGACCGGCGAGACCTGGTTCGAGGTGCCGGGCGCGCACCACACAATCAGCGAGAATGCCAGCAAGACCGAGCCGGCGCGCCTGCTCGCCGTCTTCATCGTCGACAGCACCGAAGAGGTGCTGACCACTCCCGATCACCAGTGAGGAGCGACCCCATGACCCAGCGTCTCGATTACACCAGCGTTTCGCCTGCCGGCATGAAGGCTCTTGGCGGAGTCTATGCTCATGTCGGCCAGTCCGGCCTCGCCAAATCCCTGGTCGACCTGGTCTATCTCAGGATCTCGCAGATCAATGGCTGCGCCTATTGCATCGACATGCATTCGCGCGATTTGCTCAAGGGCGGCCTTGCCGTCGAGAAGCTGGTGCTGGTGCCGGCCTGGCGCGAGGCGCCGAGCCTGTTCTCCGAGCAGGAGCGGGCCGCCCTGGCCTGGGCCGAAACCGTGACGCGTGTCGCTGACACCACCGTGCCCGATGCGGAGTTTGCGGCCGCCTCTGCCCAGTTCAGCGAGAAGGAACTGGCCGATCTGACGATCGCGATCGGCCTGATGAACGCCTATAATCGGATGGCGATCAGTTTCCGCGCCGTCCCTGCGGCGGTGCGGCGCTGAACCCTCGAGCATCGGCCCGAAAAGTGGATGGCGGTTTTCGGGAAAGCCGATGCGAACAGGGAAAAGTTAGATCATCGKGCCGGATACGAGATCCGCGCCGATCATCCAGTCAGTTCTGCGCCAGCGGGCGCGGCATGTCCGCCGGCTGGATTGGCCTGGACTCGAACGTGACCTCGCGGTCCCCCGGCCATTTCAGGCGGTAGGCGAGCTTGATCTCCTTCTCCGCGCCGGGGGCGAGATCGAAGGTCCAGGCCGAGACGCCGCGCTTGTCGCCGACCTGTTTCTCGGTGGGCGGCGTAGTCTGCGGCAGGGTCTCGACCGTGATCGAACTGTTCTCCGAGAAGGGCACGCGTTCCATGACGGTGACCTTGACCGGTTGAGCGTGGAGGCTCTTCACCACAGTCCTGAATTCGCGCAGATCCGTGCGCGTCTGGCCAAGCCAGGTCGGCTCGTTCTCCCGGCGGCGCACCGGGGCGCGGCTGACCTTGAGCTTGTCATCTGCGCCGAAGCCGAGCTCGACCTTGTCGCCGGGCGCGACCAGCCCGAGCCGGCCGCGGCCGATATAGGCGCCGTCACGGTGCAGCAGGACCTCGCCTGGAAGCAGCGGTGCCTCGTCCTCGTGGAGGAAGACGGCTTCGAGATAGGCTTTCTCCTCAAGCTCCGGCGTGGCGCGGGCCAGGAGCGTCGGGCTGACCTGGCCCTGGCTCAGCACCACGGCCTTGGACGTCGCGCCCTGGGGGACTGTGACGCGGCCAGGCACGATGAAGCTCGCCTGATAGGTACTGGTCTCGACCTGGGCCGTCTGGACTTCTGCCGGGCGCGCTGAATCCGCCATCTTGCGCGACTTCGCGGCCTCGAATTCGGCTTCGGCCCTCGCCTTGGCCGCCGCCATCGGGGCCGGCGCGGCACTGACGCGYGTGCGRCTCTCATAGAGAACCGCCGCATCGAGGAAGGCGACCTGCACCGGGGCGAGCTCGGGTGCGCGCGTGCCGCCCGCCGAGCGCGTGGTCGAGAGGGTCAGCGCGACGTCGGTCCAGTCCTCGCCGGTGCGCTGGCGCAGCTCCGCGCGGCGAATGAAGGTGATCTCGGGCTTGGCKGCGGMGCTGCCGGTCGCCAGCCTGGCCTCATAGCTCGGMAGCCAGTTCGCGCTGGTGACGCGGTAGCTGACGGTGAACTCGGCTGCGAGCGGGGCCTTGGCCTCGACCGCGATCGCGACGTCGCGCTTGGGTGCATTGCCGCGGCCGGCCTGTGGCCTTGTGCGCTCCAGAGCCTCGATTTCAGCCTGCGTATCCGAGACGCGGCTGCGGGCGATGCGCAGCTCGTCATTGACCTTGACCAGCGCGGTGCCGATCGCGTCGAACACGGCCGGCCAGTCGCTGATCGGCAGTGCCTTGCCGTCGGGGCCGAGCTTGTCGGGGCCCGTCTGGCCGAAACGCTCGATGGTCCCGCGTTTGGCTTCGATCGCGCTGACCTGACCTTCTAGCGTCTCCTTCTGCTCGCGCAGGGCCTTGAGCTTGGTCTCGATCACCGCATCGAGGCCCTGCCTGGCATCGCCGGGAACGGGGCGGACATCGACCGCGCCAATCGCGAAGGCGCCGTCACCCTTGCCTTCGACACGGATCGAGGCGGGATCGACCGCCGCCGGCAGGCCACGCAGCACGACCTGCGAGGCCCCCTGCAGCAATTCGGCCTTGCCGAGCCGCGTCACCACCGCGCCGTCGGGATAGACCGTGACCCGGTCGATCCGCGTCGGCAGTTCGATCTCGGCTGCGCTTGCAAGGCTCGGCGCGAAGATCAGGGCGGCGGCAAGTCGGCTCATCATCAGGCATTCCCCCCGAGGCAAATCAGTGCGGCGGATTGGCGCGTCGGAATTCGGCGCGGCCAAGGCGGAATTGGGCCGGAATGCGGATGTGCCCTGGCTTTCAGGCCCTGGCGCGCATGCTCATGTGAGGCTTGACGCGATGTGCGATGAAATTCCGCAATTCGGTCACGCGCCGCTCGCTGTCCAGAACCTCTTCATCGAGGCCGTGAGCCCAGGCGAGATCATGCCGCGTCGGCTCGGCATCGAGCGCGTAGAGATCGGCAAGCCAGCTCTGCGCCGCCGCTTCGTCCTTGCGGAAACCTTCCGCGATCAGGGCTGGCACCATGCGCCCGAGGATCGAGGCGACCTGACCGAGCGGGAATTCGGGATGATATTGCACGCCCCAGAAGGTGCCGCCGTCATGGCGGATCTCGGCTGCATGCACGGCGCTGTAGGCATTCGAGGCGAGGACCGTCGTATCCGCCGGGGGCAGGGCGATGGTGTCGAGATGGATTGCGGGCGCATCGAAGCTGAGCGGGCGACCGGCGAGCAGCGGATGCGAGCGCCCGGCCTCGGTCAGGGTGATCTTGCGGGCGACGCCGATCTCGCGGCCCCTGGGGTTGGCGACGACGGTGCCGCCGGCGGCGACCGCGCCCATCTGGATGCCCCAGCAGGAGCCGAAACTGGGCGTGCCGCTGGCATAGATCGCCCGCATCAGCTCGATCTGGCGCGTGACCGACGGTTCGAGGTTGTAGATGTGCAGGGCTGAACCGGTGAGGAAGATGCCGTCATAGGACGAGAGCCCCGCACCGTCCGGCAGGTTCGCGCCGGCATCGGCGGGCAGGCAGATATCGGTGATGCTCTCGGGCGCGATCGAGCGCACGACATCGGCATAGGCTTCGCCCGGTTGGCTGCCATAGCCGGCAGCATGGCTCTCGCGCTGCTCCCGTGTGTTGCCATCGACGACGAGCAGGCGCAGCGGTCTCGAAACATGCAGCATGGTGGCAAACGCCTCTTGGGAGGGATGCGTCGGGCGACGGGCAGCCTTGCGCCTCATCTCATAGGATGCGACGGGGACACAAGGCTATTGAAGCGCATTCCGCCCCCGCACAGGCCGCAACCTTGTCCCCAGCCACCTCCCTGCCGCAGCGTGTCTGGGGCAACGCCTACCTGCTCCTGATCCTCACCACCTTGATGTGGGGCGGCAATGCCGTGGCGAGCCGGCTTGCCGTGGGGCAGATCTCGCCAATGGCGCTGACCTCGCTGCGCTGGGTATTCGTCTGCGCGATCCTGCCGTTGATGCTGCGGCGCGAGCTGAAGCACTATGCCCCGGTCCTGCTGGCGCATCGCTGGCGGATCATCATGCTCGGCGCCCTTGGCTTCACCGCCTTCAACGCGCTGATGTACCTCGCGGCCTATTCGACGACCGCGATCAATATCGGGATTCTGCAGGGCTCGATCCCGGTCTATGTGCTGATCGGGGCCTTCATCGCCTATCGCACGCCGATCGGCTGGATGCAGGCGATCGGCGTCGCAGTCACCATGCTTGGCGTCGTGGTGACGGCGAGCCGCGGAGACTTCGCGACGCTGGCGAATTTCAGTTTCGTGCCGGGCGATGTTTGGATGATCATCGGCTGCGTCTTCTATGCCGGCTACACGGTCGGGATCCGCTCGCGTCCGGCCGTGCCGGGGCTGGTCTTCTTCACGGCGATGGCGATCGTCGCCGGCATCGTCTCACTGCCGCTGCTCGGGCTCGAAATCTGGAACGGCAGCGTCATCTGGCCGACCCACGAAGGCTGGGCGATCCTGGCCTTTGTCGTGCTCGGGCCGTCGCTGCTCTCCCAGCTCTTCTTCCTGCGCGCGGTCGAGCTGATCGGACCTGGCCGGGCCGGCGTCTTCGTCAACCTGGTGCCGGTCTTCGCACCGATGCTCGCCGTGCTGATCCTGGGCGAGCGACTCGCGCTCTATCACGGGCTGGCGCTGACGCTGGTGCTCGGCGGCATCTGGATCGCCGAACATCGCGCCTCCAGGGCGTGATCCCTTAGATCAACGGATCGGATATCATATATATCCAGTCCGATGATCTAACCTCCTGTATTTGCATCGCTTTCCCGAAAACCGCACTCCACTTTTCGGGCCGATGCTTTAGTTCAGGCTCTCGACCGCGAGCTTCGCCACGGCTGCATGCGCCGCTTCGCGCGCTGTGGCATCGGCCTGCGCGCCGGCAAGATAGACCGCGATCGCGAAACGCCGCCCGTCGGGCAGAGCGACGATCCCGATATCGTTGGTGGCGCTGTTGATGCCGTCGAGCGTGTCGCCGGTGCCGGTCTTATGCGCGAAACTCGCGCCAGCGGGGAGGCCGGCCCTGACCCGCTGGGCGCCGGTCGGTGATTTCAAGAGGATCTCGGTCAKAAGCCGGTCATGCGCCGGCTCGCGCAGCCAGTTGCCCCTGGCGAGGCCTTCGAGAAAGGCGATCGAGGCCTCGGGCGTGGCGGAATCCCGAGCTTCGCCCTTGATATAGCTCTCCAGCGCCGGGCGCCGCTTCTCCCTCGGCATGGCCGCGATCGCGGCCTCGAAGGCTTCGTCGTCGATGACCTCATCCCAGGCGAAGGCCGGCAGGCCGGCGATCTCGGGCTGGAATTCGCGCTCATAGCGATCGACCGAAATTCCGGCGATGCCGCCCTCGTTCAGCATCGTCGTGACGACCTTCGGCCCGCCGGTCCGCTTCATCAGCACGTCGGCGGCGCTGTTGTCGCTTGCCCCGGTCGAGCGGGTCAGAAGATCCGTGACCGTGTAGCCCTGTTCCTCACCCTTGAAGCCCTTCTTCATCGGGCTCCAGTAGGGCGCGAGCTCGGTGCGCTTCACGCGGATCTCCTGGTCGAGCCCGAGCTTGCCGGCCTCGACCGCCTGCAGCACCGCGATCGCGAGCGGCAGCTTGAAGACGCTCTGCATCGGGAAGCGCTCCTGCCCGCGATGCGACCAGCTCTTGCGGTCCTTCAGATCGATCAGCGCGACACCGAGGCGGCCCCTGGCATCCTGTTCGATGGTCTTGATGCCGCTGTCGAGCTTTGCCCTGTCCCAGTCGGCGAGAGCTGGCGTGGCAACGAGGCAGGCGAGGGCGAGAGCGGCGAATCGCGGCATGAAAAATCCCCTGTGGCGGGGCCACAGGGGATCTGGATTGCGGCGCCGTTTGGGCGCGATGCCGGCGGCTTCAGAACTTCAGCCGGCGCGCCCGCTTCACCATCGGGATCTCGTGGATCTTGGCGAGCAGCTCGTCCGAGATCGCCTCGTCGACGGCGACATAGCAGATCGCATCCCCGCCCGGCTTGTCGCGGCCAAGGCTGAAGGTCGCGACATTGACGCCGGCCGCGCCAAGCAGCGAGCCGAACTGACCGATGAAGCCCGGCTTGTCGGCATTGCGGACATAGAGCATGTGCGGCGCGAACTCGGCATCGACCTGGATGTCGCGGATCTCGACGATGCGCGGCTTGCCGTCCTGGAACACCGTGCCGGAGGCATGGCGCGGCATGTCCTCGGCATCGACGACGATGCGGATGACGCTCTCGAGATTGCCGGCGACCTCGCGTGTCATCTCCTCGACGACGATGCCCTTCTCCTTGGCGATCATCGCGGCGTTGACCATGTTGATCTCGGGCAGGAAGGGCCGCAGCACGCCGGTGATCGCGGCGGCCGAGATCGCCCTCAGATTGAGCTGGGCGACCGCGCCCTCATACTCGATGCGGATGCCCTTCACGGCGGCTTCGGTCAGCTGTCCGAGGAACGAGCCGAGCTTTTCGGCCAGCGCGACGAAGGGCTTGATCCGCGGCGCTTCCTCGGCCGAGATCGACGGGAAGTTGACCGCATTGGTGATCGCGCCCTTGAGCAGGTAGTCCGACATCTGCTCGGCGACCTGGAGCGCGACATTCTCCTGCGCCTCATTGGTCGAGGCGCCGAGATGCGGCGTGCAGACGACGTTCTCCAGCCCGAAGAGCGGGTTCGTCTCGGCCGGCTCAGCCGAGAACACGTCGAAGGCGGCGCCCGCGACATGGCCGGACTTGATCAGCTCGGCGAGTGCTGCCTCGTCGACCAGGCCGCCGCGCGCGCAGTTGATGATGCGCACGCCCTTCTTGGTCTTGGCGAGATTCTCGGCCGAGAGGATGTTCTTCGTCTTCTCGGTCATCGGCACGTGCAGGGTGATGAAATCCGCACGCTTCAGCAACTCGTCGAGCTCGACCTTCTCGACGCCGAGCTGCACGGCGCGTTCCGGCGAGAGATAGGGGTCGAAGGCGATGACGCGCATCTTCAGGCCGATGCCGCGCTCGGCGACGATCGAGCCGATATTGCCGCAGCCGATCAGGCCGAGCGTCTTGGCGGTGATCTCGACGCCCATGAAGCGGTTCTTCTCCCACTTGCCGGCCTGGGTCGAGAGGTCGGCGGAGGGGATCTGCCGGGCGAGCGCGAACATCATGGCGATGGCATGCTCGGCAGTGGTGATCGAATTGCCGAAGGGCGTGTTCATCACGATGATGCCGCGCGCGGTCGCCGCCGGGATCTCGACATTGTCGACGCCGATGCCGGCGCGGCCGATGACCTTGAGATTCTTCGCCTGCTCCAGGAGCTTGGCGGTGGCCTTGGTCGCCGAGCGGATGGCGAGGCCGTCATACTCGCCGATGATCGCGGCGAGCTTGTCCTTGTCCTTGCCGAGGCTCGGATCGAAGGTCACGTCGATGCCGCGATCCTTGAAGATCTGCACGGCGGCGGGAGAAAGAGCGTCCGAAATCAGGACTTTGG